>JAKISU010000009.1 GCA_021648445.1 Flavobacteriaceae bacterium | reverse complement strand
AACTGCACGGGTTTATAGCAGATAAGATACAAAAACCTTTGCATTTACCCAAGAAATAATCAATAAAAAATAAGACTATCTAACTGAAATTCAATTATATAAAATGATTTTTTTAGAAAATCAGCAAGCCCTACTTATGATTATCTTAACGGATGGAAAACATCAACTAAAGACTATCTAAGTTCTATTTTAAAAACAGAAGAAATAATTCAAACCTCAAACCTCACCCCAATAGTCCCAATAGCTATCGGGACGACTGAAAAATCTCCATCAAACTATTTTGATGGAGGTTCTTCGCTTCATTACATTTCGCTCTGAATGACAAGAATTCATTATTCAGGGCATAACGAAAATTTTCATAAATCTTTAATTTATATATTCTGCATAAATTTCCTTCCCGAGCCTATACTGAGCAAAGTCCGAAGTAGGAAGAGTTAGAGATGGGCATTTAAACATACTGTTCAACAAGACTAATTAAAGTATTCGCATCTTGCTCACCAGACTGGCGCCATTTCATTTCACCATTTTTATAAATAATAAAAGTAGGATTACCTTTAATTCGTAGAGCATTGGCCAATGTTTCATTCTTGTCAATATCTATTTTAATAACTTTAGCTTTATCGCCTAAAGCCGCAGCTACATCTCTCAATATACTATGAAGATTAGTATTGTTTTCATTCCAATCAGCATGAAAATCTATTAGCGTCGGGATGCTAGAACCAATTAATTCGCCAAATTTTGCCATAAAAGCTAAAATAATTTTTTATTAATAACTATTAATTAGACAGATAACGTCACAAATATACTATTTTTAACTAAGTTACAATAGGTGTTATCCTCTTTTTCAAGGTAATAACAGTTATCTCCGGCCAAATTCCTACACGCCCCGGATAGGCCAAAAAACCAAAACCTCTATTTACATTTATATATCTGCCGGCTTCTTCATAAATACCTGCCCAGTACTTATATCGCCATTTTACAGGACTCCATTTTATCCAACCCGGAATTTCAATACCAAACTGCATTCCGTGTGTATGTCCACTTAATGTTAAATGATAATGAACATCATTGTTCTTTACTTGTTGTTCCCAATGACTAGGGTCATGACTCATTAATATTTTAAAATCTTCAGATTTAATACCAGCCGTAGCTTGTTGCAAATCTCCTGCTTTTTTAAATCCACCGGCACCCCAATTTTCAACACCAATCAATGCTATTTTTTCACCATTCTTTTCTAATGTTCTATTATCGTTTAATAATAGATCGAAACCCAATTGCTGATGAACATTTTCTAATTTTTTCATGTTTTGAACTTTGGCATCATTACTTTTCCAATCAATATAATCGCCATAGTCATGGTTTCCCAACACAGAAAATTTACCATCTTTAGCCTTTAATTTCTTAAAAGTATCTATCCACTGATCCATTTCATCAGCTCTATTGTTTACAAGATCACCGGTAAATAGAATTATATCTGACTCTTGTTGATTTATCAAATCTACACCATATTCAATTTTTTTTGCATTATCTAGGCTACCACTGTGAATGTCTGATATTTGAGTGATTTGATATCCGTCAAAAGCAGTTGGTAAATCATCATACTCTAATACATATTTTAAAACTTTGTAATTATATTTTCCTTTATACATTCCGTATAAAAGCGAACTAAATGGTATTGCTGCGGCTATTAATGCAATTTGACTTATAAACTTCCGTCTTGACGGAAAATAATTATTTTCTACTGATCTTCCCTCGGTAAATAATCTGTATAAGGCTTGAGGAGTTCTGAAAATATCCTCTCCAAAAACAAAAAGTAGTATAACAATTTTAGGAACAAAAAGAGTTAAGAAAAGACCGATGGCTTGATTTGTTTTGGGGGTCAAACCAATACTTCTATCAAAACTAATTGAAAGTTGATATAAAAAATTAGCAAAGACCAATGCAGAAATTATCCAATATAAAGAATAAAGAATTTTATTTTTAGAGATAGTTTTAAATACTTGAAAAACATATATATCTATAAGAAGGTAAACTGTAATAAAAATGAGCCAGCGCAACATTAATCTAATGTGTTTTTATATGAGTCAAATATACTACTTAGTCGTTACACCAATAATTTAGAAGATGTTAAAGTTTTCTTATCCTTTTATTCTTACAACCCGTTGTTCATTTTTGGTTTTTAGGTGAATCTTAGCGTCAGTTCGAGTGATTCGCCAGAGGCGGATTGTATCGAGAACTATTTTTTGAACAATCCCGAGGATTACGAGACTATGCTCTATACTAATTTTATCAAAATGAATAATGGGTTCTTATAATTTTATTAGTAGCTTTGAATCCCTAGCTTTTGGGACTAAATTAATAGAACATGCCAGAACAAAAACGCCTTTTTTTAGTTGATGCCTACGCTTTAATATTTAGAGGTTATTATGCCTTTATAAAAAACCCTAGAATCAATTCAAAAGGTACAGATACTTCAGCTATTATGGGCTTTATGAACTCTTTACTGGATGTAATTAAACGTGAAAGACCCGATCATTTAGCAGTATGTTTTGATAAAGGCGGCAGTGTTGATAGAATAGAAATGTTTTCTGAATATAAAGCGAATCGTGATGAAACTCCTGAAGCCATAAAAATTGCTGTGCCTTATATTGAAAGTATCTTAAAAGCGATGCATATTCCTATTATTGTAAAACCAGGCTATGAAGCTGATGATATAATAGGAACACTTGCAAAAAAAGCTGAAAAAGAAGGGTATAAAACTTATATGGTTACACCAGATAAAGACTTTGCACAGCTTGTTAGCGAAAATATCTTTATGTATAAACCACGTTTTGGTGGTGGTTATGATATTTGGGGAGTTCCGGAAGTACAGCAAAATTTTGAAATTGAACATCCAGATCAGGTAATCGATTTTTTGGCTATGAAAGGTGATGCTGTTGATAATATTCCGGGTTTACCGGGAGTTGGCGATAAAACAGCAAAAAAATTCTTGGCAGCCTATGGTAGCATTGAAGGTTTATTAGCCAATACACATGAGTTAAAAGGTAAAATGAAGGAAAAAGTAGAGGCAAATGTAGAGTTAGGTCTGTTGTCTAAAAAATTGGCAACCATTATGCTCGATGTTCCTGTTGAATTTCATGAAGAAGATTTTGAGCTTAACACCCCTGATATTCCTAAAATAAAAGAAATTTTTGGCGAATTAGAATTTAGACGTTTAACAGAAAATTTAGTAAAAACGTTTGCTCCTAAAGAAGAGAATAATGTAGAAACTTCATCTGACACAGTTGTAAAAAAGACAACACCTAAAAAAACAGTGACTCCAAATAACGGACAGTTTGATTTATTTGCTACTCCCGGAACAGGTGAGTTTACTAAAGCCGAAGATGATGTGAGTGAATATAGTACTATTAAAAATTCTTCGCATATCTATCAATTTGTTGACACTCCGTTTTCGCGTGAGTTATTACTCAATAATTTATTGCAACAAAAATCTGTATGTTTTGATACTGAAACTACAGGTTTAAAAGCACTGGAAGTTGAGTTGATCGGGATTGCCTTTTCATGGAAAAAAGGTAAAGGATTTTATGTGCCATTTCCTGAAAATCAAGAAGAAACGCAACAGATTATCAATGAATTTAGACCTTTTTTTGAGAATGAAAATATTGAGAAGATAGGGCAAAACATAAAATATGACATTAAAGTGCTTTCTAATTATAATATCAAAGTCAAAGGAAAATTTTTTGACACCATGATTGCACACTATCTGATCAATCCGGATATGCGTCATAATATGGATATTTTGGCAGAAACCTATCTAAATTATCAACCGGTATCTATTACCGAATTGATTGGTAAAAAAGGAAAGAATCAACTTTCAATGCGTACAGTAGAACTCTCAAAATTAACAGAATATGCTGTTGAAGATGCTGATATAACCTTACAACTCAAAGAATATTTCGAAAAAGAATTAGCATCGAGTAAGCTCACAAAGCTTTTTAATGAAGTAGAATTACCATTGGTTACTGTATTAACTTCTATGGAAATAGAGGGTGTTAATTTGAATAAAGAATTTCTCGCTTCACTTTCTAAAGAAATAACCATAGATATTGAACGATTAGAAAAAGATATTTACAATCAAGCAGGAGAAGAATTTAATATAGCATCACCAAAACAATTAGGAAATATTCTGTTTGAGAAACTAAAATTGGTTGATAAACCTAAAAAAACCAAAACAGGTCAATATTCTACTGCAGAAGATGTATTGTCTTATTTAGCAAAAGACCATCCAATAATTACAGATATTTTAAACTATCGTCAATATAAAAAATTGCAAAGCACTTATTTAGATGCTTTACCTAATGAGGTAAACCCTAAAACAAATAGAATTCATACAGTATATGCTCAAGCTGTTGCTGCTACCGGGCGTTTAAGTTCTAATAATCCTAATTTACAAAATATTCCTATTCGTACAGAGCGAGGAAGACAAGTTAGAAAAGCATTTATTCCCCGTAACAAAAATTATGTGTTGCTTGCCGCAGATTATTCTCAAATAGAATTACGTATCATTGCAGCCTTAAGTGAAGAGGAAAACATGATGAATGCCTTTAAAAAAGACGAAGATATCCATGCTTCAACTGCAGCTAAGGTTTTTAATGTACCGTTAGATGAAGTTACCCGAGAGCAACGGAGTAACGCAAAAACGGTGAATTTCGGAATTATATATGGGGTTTCTGCATTCGGACTTAGCAATCAGACTTCACTCTCACGTAGTGAAGCTAAAGAATTAATAGATACTTATTATGAGACTTACCCAAAACTAAGAGCATATATGGATAGTCAAATTCACTTTGCAAGAGAAAATGGATATGTTGAAACAGTATTAGGAAGACGACGCTATTTAAAAGATATTAATTCTAGAAATGCTGTAGTACGAGGTGCAGCTGAACGAAATGCTGTTAATGCACCTATACAAGGTAGTGCTGCTGATATTATCAAATTGGCAATGATCAATATTTATAAACGGTTTGAGAAAGAGGGTTTTAAGTCTAAAATGTTACTTCAAGTACATGATGAATTGGTATTTGATGCGTATAAAGATGAACTTGACTTGATAAAACCTATTATAAAACAAGAAATGGAAAATGCTTTTCAACTAAGTGTTCCTCTAGATGTTGAAATTGGTATAGGTAAGAATTGGTTAGAGGCACATTAAGGGGTTTTCCCTAATCCCCGAAGGGAGGATTTGATATTTTACTATTAAAAAGAGTAACTTTACATGTACTTCAGCATTAATATGGAAACAAACTTCATTGAAATTTCAAATAAGGTTCAAAATGACACCAGACTTGCTTGCACTAAATTCTATAAAAATGCCGAATTGTATACTACCGAAATCAATAGTGATCTCTTAGGAAAAAAGATAATTTCTCAAACAGATTCTTTACTTTTCAAATTTATCTCTGTTGCCACAAATCTTGAATTCTTATGGCAAATCCATTATATAAAAAAAGATAAATTAGAAAAGCAAAAACATACAGCAGAATGGCAAAATAATTTATCTCTGACAGATTTAATGTACTTTGAAAGTGTCGTAATCCAACTTCGAGCTTTTATTGATTTTTCACAAAAATTATCTTGCTCAGTTCTCGAATACACAAAACCGGTAGATGGAACAAAAGACTTCTATAAAATACTATCTAAAATCAATTCTCAAAAAGCTAGGAAAGTTGAATCCAAGTTTAGTGAAATAATGTCTGAAAATTCTTGGGGTAGTTCTGTAAAATCTATACGAGATAAAATAACTCATTATGATATCGTTAAAACAAAATCTGAATTTAGACCAACAATTCAAGGGAAATCGTACGAACGATTTTGTCAAGATTTGGAAAATGATATGTTTGTATTTCTGACAGAATTACAACTAATATTATTCGAAAAAGAATGGGTTTCGGGATAATGGAGTATTAAAGAAACAGTGAAGGCTTTGTTGGAATGAATTATAAAACACCCCTAAAGTCCCCTTAAGGGGACAATACTAACTTTCAAATTCGCAGAAAATAACAGACTTCTTCAAGCTAAAGGCAGAGTATTAAAACTATATCTTTTAAATTCTCTACCTTTCAATAAAAATTGAAAGAAACGGGCAAATTTCAATCCTAAAGGTAAATAGAACTATTGTCTCTTTGTGAACATATTTTTTTATACAACTTACGTATAAAAATGACATAAAAAAGAGAATATAATCGTTTATAAACTAAAGTTTAATAGAAAGATTGTCCCCTTGAGGATTAACGAGATGAAAATATATTTTCATTGAAGATACCGAGCGAAGCTCTTATGAGTGTAATTTTTTATTCAATTGATTTTTAAAGCTGAAAAAAGATGAACAAGTTAAAAGTTGTCATACTTTATCAATCAAAATTACCGCCGGAAATTGATGGCGTTGTTAAGCCAATGAAAGAAGGAGGTTATTCTGATAGTGGAGCAGATATCGCTTTGGCAATTCAGCAAAATGAGATTCAATTAATAACGCCAGTAGATTCTCCAAAAAGTAAAAATGATTATGATTGGGTATTCCCAGATTCAGAAGAGGGAATAAAAAGTGCAATTAAAAAAGGGGCGAACCTTTTTTGGTTAAATACAGTGTTATATGCTAAACACCCAATTCTAAAATTCAAGGACAAAAATCTTTTAATTGTTGGACAAAAACCTCAGAAAGTTGAAATTTTTGACGATAAGTTTTATACAAATAATCTTTTGAAAGAGGAAGGACTTCCTATTCCATTATCTTACCTTTTATCATCAGGTAAACATCCAAAAAATATTAAATTTCCTGTTGTTATAAAGCCTGTAAGAGGTAGAGGAAGTCAAGGAGTATTGGTCATTCAAAATAAAGCAGCATTAAAAAGAGAAGCTACAAATCTTATTGCTACTAAAAAGTATGGAAACAAAATTATTGTAGAAGAATTTTTACCGGGAAAAGAAATTACCATTACTGTCATGCCACCTGGAAGTTACAATTTTAAAAACAAGGTTGTTAAAAAGACAGATCACTGGTCTTTACCACCTGTTGAAAGATTTAACCATATTGATGGCATTGCACCATATAACGGTATTGTTGCTGTAGTAAATAATAGTAGAATTATTTTTGACTATGAGCTAAACTCAAAAGAAATAAAAGAGATATCACAAAAATGTGAATTAGCTGCCAAAATTATAGATGCACAGGCTCCTATCAGGATTGATTGTAGAAAAAATATAGAAGGGAAATATCAAATATTCGATTTGAATATGAAACCTAATATGACAGGAGCTTCACGCAAACATAGAAAAAATCAAGATAGTTTAACAATGATTGCAGCCAAAGGAGTAGGGTGGAATTATCAAGAATTGATATTAAATATACTATTACAACACAAACCGATAAGTAGCTTTAATTAAAAACGTATTATCTGCTTTTTCACCAAAGATCTGATTGTCTAAACTTCTAAATAAATGATTTTTAGGATCTTGTGAACCAGTATTGCCCTGAGACCACACTAAAAAAATCTCAGAACCGGGAATATACTCCCAACGCACAACTAGATTGGACCGGAACTGTACAAAAGAAAAGTCGGGATTTCTTATTTCATAATCTGTAGTACCATCTGTATTTTCATCAACAAGATAATTAGACCCATTAAAAGAAATTTGATTGTTATCATATAATTGAAAACGGTCATATAAATCATCCGCAACCGGATTGGTGATGAAATTAAAATTTTTATAGGTTCCCCTTGAAATAAAAGGCTGTCCATAATATTGAATGGTTAAATTAGGGTTAATAGTATAGTTTAACCTGATAGAAGCACTTAATGTTTGCTGGTCAATTTCGGCAGTAATATATCTAGGTGTACCATTAAAATTAGTTTCAGTCACATACTGCGTTTTGTTAGGGTTTCTAGAATATTCAGGATTCAATGAAATACTAAACGAATTTATAGGTTGATATGTAACACCTGTTTCTATTCTTAAAAATGAAAAACTATTTTGCTTAGCTTGAGAATATACATAACCTGTTCTAAAACGAAGTTTTTTACGAGAATCTGTGCCAAAAAAGAAAAAGCTTATATTTTCACGAGAAAAACGAAAACGAGGCCCACCTTGTAAAATAGTATTGGTAAATATTCTCGGTTTATGTATAAAACCAATATCAGTCCACCAATTATTCTTATAATTTGCATTACTACTAATTCGATATTGAATTCTGTTATAATTACCTTCAAAATCATAAGTGGTAAACATATTGAACCCTGCTCGGATATTTCTAAACTTACCAAATGGTTTTAAAGATCTGTAGTTAAACCAAGCATATTGACGTATTTCATCAGCTTGACGGAGAAATCCTATGTCATTTAATTCTAATTCCGGCGAGCGCCAATTTGCACCAATACCATAACGCCAATGTCCAACACTGGCTTTTCCAAATTCTACTCTGCCACCTGTACCCGTTAATGAAGTCCTATTTGTGTCAACTTCGACATGACTGGCATCAGCACGTTGAAACAAATGTGTCAGTGATCTCTGTGTCCTTTCTATAGCCTTTTTACTTCCTTGAACTTGGCTCATAATTACATTTCCTTCAATGTAGTATTTTCTATCTTTCCATTGATGCCTAAAATCTAATCCGCCGGTATAAGCTGATTTTCGTAAAAAATCTAAATTACCTTCAATTTTTCTATTAGTTGCTGTAAAAATACCACCTACAAAAGAGTTTCGGTCATTAAAATCTTTTTGTAACCTACCGACAAAATAATTAGTGAAAGGTTCTACCAACTCATCTCTACGTTCACCATTATTATCTATAGTAGCATATTCTTTTGAAGTAACACTTTCTAAAATTCCTATAGACCAACCATCTTTTGTTTTTCCGGAAAACTTTGCAGCTCCTAAAATAGTGGTATTTTGTGGCTGATCTACAAATTCTCCATTGGTAGTATTTGGAAATCCTTGAGGGCTTCTTCCAACTCTTCTTGAAAAAAATAGGTTATCCTGATTACCACCAAACCTAAAATCAAAAATATTTTTATTTTCAACAAAAAATGGACGCTGTTCTTCAAAGAATATTTCAAATCCGTCTAAAGCAATAGCTGCCGGATCTGCTTCTACTTGTCCAAAATCAGGATTCACTGTTAGATCTAACGTAAGGTCATTTGTAATACCAATTTTAGCATCTAAGCCGACATTGAATTTAAAATCATTTCCATCCCGAAAAGGATTACCGGCTTCTGCAGGGTATGTATCAAATTGTGTAACGGTAAAAGGTTGAATTTCTAATTGTTTTTGTGGTATTAAATTTATTAAACCATGTAATTCTCCGGCTTCACTTATAAACCCCGGAGCGTCTACAGGAATACGTTGCCACAAAGACCTTTCATTTTTTCTAAATATATTCCTTACAATATTTAACCCCCAAATTTGTTCTTTTGCCTTTCCAAAGCGTAATTGACTTAACGGAATTTTCATTTCGGCTGTCCATCCATCACTGTCAATATTTGCTTTAGTGTACCAAACAGGATTCCAACTATCATCAATATTATTACCATTATCTGTTACTATTTCATCTCCTTTTACACCTACAGCAGTAATCGTAAAAATAAAGGCCGTTCGTTCATCATGATAACTATCAAAAATCACATTTACTCTGTCACCTTCAAAACCATCTCTTCTTGATAAGCGTTTTACGATACTATCTGGAGCTTTATCAATAGCACGTATTGCAACATATATGAATTTTGTATCATAGACTATTTTAAATTTTGTCTGAAAGGTTGGTGGGGTATTTTCATCAGGATCGTTTTCAATAAAGTCGGTCTGCCACTCAACAATATTCCAACCGGCATCGTCTAATATGCCGTCAATTACCGGAATCTTTTCTTGATCTAAAAATTTGGTAGTATATATACGTTTTGGAATTTTGTTTTGTTGCTCTTGAGCGTTAATGATCTGAAACACAAGCAAAAAGAACAATAAAAACGATAGTGTGTTTTTCATTTAGTAAGGTTGGTAATTGTAACTTTCTTAATCATAAAGACTTTACTAATTCAGTAATGTTACATTTTGAGTAGGCAAGGTAGTATAATGACATCTTAATTTTTTGTTAATTTTTTTTAAAACCTGTTAAAATTACACTCAAAAAATATACTTATACTATTTCTCACCTAAAACTACCTATTAAAAACGAGGCTTTTTCGTTTAAGTTTCAAAATAAAAATAAGCCGTAACTAAGGCTATGACTAATTTTTCTTTTTCTCTTATACAAAAAAATACTGTATTTTTATTTGAGCACTTTTAAATAAAAAATAGTATTAAAACAGGGTTTGTTATATAAATAATAGTTTGTACATTTGCACTCCCATTTTAGAGGGGTAAAAACAAATATTAATAGACAAAAACTAATAGTGTGAATACATTAAGTTACAAAACAGTATCAGCTAACAAAGCCACAGTTACAAAAGAGTGGGTTTTAGTTGATGCGGACGGACAAACATTGGGTCGTTTATCTTCTAAGATAGCAATGCTAATTAGAGGTAAGTACAAAACTAATTTCACTCCACATGTTGACTGTGGTGATAATGTAGTTGTTATCAATGCAGACAAGATTAATTTAACCGGTAAAAAATGGACAGATAAATCATATATCCGTCATACTGGTTATCCTGGAGGTCAAAGATCACTTACTGCAACAGAAATGTTTGAAAAAAACCCTACAAGATTGATTGAAAAAGCAGTAAAAGGAATGTTGCCTAAAAATAAATTAGGGAGCGCTTTATTTAGAAATTTATATGTATATGCTGGTGGAGAGCACCAACAAGAAGCTCAAAATCCGAAAGCTATTAACCTTAACGATCTTAGATAATGGAAGTAGTACACAAAATAGGTAGAAGAAAAACTGCAGTAGCTCGTGCATATCTTTCTAAAGGGAAAGGAAATATCACGATAAACAAAAGAGAATTAAATAACTATTTCACAACCGGAACTTTACAATATAAGGTAATGCAACCTTTGGTATTAACTGATAATGCTAAAGTTTATGATATTAAAGTAAATGTATTTGGTGGTGGTGTTACCGGTCAGGCTGAAGCAATTCGTTTAGCAATTACCAGAGCTTTGGTTTCTATCAATGAAGATTATAGAGCAATATTAAAACCGGAAGGATTATTAACAAGAGACCCTAGAATGGTTGAGCGTAAAAAATTCGGGCAGAAAAAAGCACGTAAGAAATTCCAATTCTCTAAACGTTAGTGCTGAGCTTGTCTCAGTACCTGTTGAATTTATTCCGATCTATCGGGACAACATATAGCTTAGAACTTTGGTAAAATAAACATTAACAATAATAAAAAAATCCTGATCCCGAGTACTCTGGACAGCATATACAGTTTAGCACCCAAATGATTAAGACTCTTAATAGTAAGGCTACTTAATTATTGCTAACTAAACGGAACGTAAACTAAAAAACATTATGGCAAACATAGACATTAAAGAATTATTAGATGCAGGTGTACACTTTGGTCACCTAACTAGAAAATGGGATCCTAATATGGCTCCTTATATATACACTGAACGTAACGGTGTACATATTATTGATTTGTATAAAACAGTTGCAAAAATTGAAGATACAGCAAACGCACTAAAGAAAATTGCAGCTTCAGGTAGAAAAATTCTTTTTGTAGCAACTAAAAAACAAGCAAAAGACATTGTTGCTGAAAAAGCAGAAAGTGTAAATATGCCTTATATTACCGAAAGATGGCCTGGTGGTATGTTAACCAACTTTGTAACTATTCGTAAAGCTGTTAAAAAGATGGCTCAAATTGATAGAATGCAACAAGATGGTACTTTTAAGGCATTATCAAAAAGAGAAAAATTGCAAATATTACGTCAAAGAGCTAAGTTAGAAAAGAATTTAGGTTCAATTTCTGATATGACTCGTTTACCGGGAGCTTTGTTTGTAGTAGATACTAAACGCGAACATATCGCTATTGCTGAAGCTAAAAAGTTGAATTTGCCAATTTTTGCTATGGTAGATACAAATTCTGATCCTAGACCGATAGATTTTGCGATTCCTTCTAATGATGATGCTTCAAAGTCTATTGATAAGATCTTATCATATGTTACTGAAGCTATTGCTGAAGGTTTGACTGAAAGAAAAGCAGATAAAGATAAAGCTAGTGCAGAAAAAGAAGCTAAAGAAGCAGCAACAGCTAAAGTAGAAAAAGAAGTAAAAACTGAAGTAGTTACAGAGGTTAAAGAAGAGAAATAAATAATTTTTGTAAAATTGTTTATCTGTGTAGCAAAACAAATACACAATTAAACGCATAAACATAAAAAAAATGGTTAAAATAACAGCCGCAGAAGTAAATAAATTAAGAAAAGCTACAGGTGCAGGAATGATGGACTGTAAAAAAGCATTGGTTGAAGCTGAAGGAGATTTTGATAAAGCAATAGAATTTTTACGTAAAAAAGGACAAAAAGTTGCCGCAAATAGAGCTGATCGTGAATCAACTGAAGGTGCTGCGATTGCAAAAGTAAATGACGCTAATACAATGGGAGTTTCTATTGTTTTGGGTTGTGAAACTGACTTTGTTGGTAAAAATGAAGCTTTTGTAAATCTTGCACATAAATTCGCTGAAATTGCATTAAACCAATCTTCAAAAGAAGAATTTTTAGCTGCTGATTTTGATGGAATGACTGTTGCTGATAAATTAATTGAGCAAACAGGCGTTATTGGTGAAAAATTAGAAATTAAAGCTTTTGATAAAATTGATGCACCTTTTGTAGGTTCATATATTCACGCTGGTAATAAAATTGCTACACTTGTAGGTTTATCAGCCGCTGTAGATGGTGCTGATGTTGTTGCTAAAGATGTTGCTATGCAAGCTGCAGCAATGGCTCCAATAGCATTAGATGAAAATGGTGTTGATCAAGTAACTATTGAAAAAGAAATTGAAATTGCTAAAGATCAATTACGTCAAGAAGGTAAGCCGGAAGCTATGTTAGATAATATTGCTAAAGGTAAATTGAAGCGTTTCTTTAAAGATAATACTTTGGTAAATCAAGCATTTATTAAAGACAGTAAACTAAGTGTAGCCCAATATGTAAAAACATTAGGCGATGTGATTATTGTTGACTTTAAAAGAGTTGCTTTAGGATAAACCTTTATGCTGAACCCGAACTAGGTTTTGGTATATCATATAAATTAAAACTCCTAAACCTTGTCGAAAGACAAGGTTTTTTTATTTAGACCAAAGCTTGTGCCCAGCTTGACTGGGTATGATCCCGATAGCTATCGGGATGCCTTGGGGATAGTCGGTTTCAAGAATTTTTTAATTTCTCTTTAAACCTCTAAAATTTTATCGTACTTTGCTAAAAGATTACCCAATATGTTGCGCAACTTTTATCTCGAATTTATCAATGCACTCAGGGTATAATAGATCTATATTACGAAAGTTTTAATTCCAATGTTAGACGAAAAGAAGAAGAAAAATATTTTTGCTGAATGGCTAGAAAAATTACAACAAGAAAGCTGGCAATTAGAATTGCTAATATCTGGATTTGCATTGTTTGGCATTTGGGAAAGCAGAGATATTTTAGAATCTTTCACCAACTTTTTAGCTGTTAATAATCCTGTAAAAAGTGATGCTTCTATTGTGTTCAAAGTAGTTACACAAATGCTTCGGGCAGCATGGTTGGTTTTCTTTACCAATTTATTGATTCATGTAATTATGAGAGGGTTGTGGATAGGTGCAATTGGATTGAGGTATGTATCTGGAGATATTGACTATGATAAACTAAAATACTCTGACTCTTTTAACAAATATTTTAAGGAAAAAGTTGGTGGATTTGACGATTATATAGAACGTTTAGAAAAGATTTGTAGTTCAATATTTGCTTATACATTTTTACTCTTTTTTATCTTTTTATCTTTTGCTTTTTTTATTATTTTCTGGATTATATTAGTTGCGCTTTTAAACTATTTATTTGGTTCTGATGATTCTTCCTCCTTTGCTATTTCATTTATTGTCAATACTGTTTTTGGGTTTTTAGCATTTTTTGTTTTTATTGATTTCATCACGTTAGGGTTATTTAAAAAGATACAGGGCAAAAATTTCTCTAAAATTTATGGTTATATCTATAGGTTTTACTCTTTTATAACCTTATCTTTTATTTATAGACCTTTACTTTATAATTTTTTAGATACTAAATACACCCGAAGACTTTTTTGGTTTTCTATACCTTATTTACTGTTATTAACACTTGTTTTACCTAATTTTATATTGGAAGCTAATCCTCATTTTCCTAAAATAAAGAGACAATTTAAAGGTGATAATCTTATTTCAAAGCATATAGTTATTAGCAATAACTATGATGATTTACGAGAAAAGAACCTAGCGATATCAAATTCTAGCCGTAAAAGGATTAGAGTAATAAGTCTTTCTAACTATGAAGTTACAAATAATTATGCAAGTGTATTTATAAGACAAGCCGGAATAGATGAAGAGTTGCTTTCTAATAAATATAATATAACTCCCTATCGAAAATCTGGATTAAGGCATAATTTATTTAAAGGAAAAGTCCGAGACTCGGCAATATTAAACCTTGAAAATCTAAAATCAACTGCTCTACTAAAATTAATTAAACAACATAGGGCGATTAAAAAAGACTCTTTAAACTCTAAACTTAAAAGTAATTTTATGAAAAGGTTTAATGCTAGTAAAGATGATAAAAGCATATTGAATCTAGATGATTATATGAGGTATGAGAGGGATAGTATGAGAAAAGTGTGGAATAGAAGAATTGAAAAAGAAAAAGAAAAAAAATTATTACAAATACAATTATCATTATTAGACGCTAATCAAATACTTATTGATGGTGTTTCTTATAATGATTCATTAAAATGTAAATTTTATATCCACCCTAATATGAATGAGAAAGGGTTGTTGTGTTATTTTCCTACTGATAGTATAAACAAAGGAGAACACCTTTTAACTCTTAATTATAAAATATATGACAAAAAAGCGAAAGATTCAATTATAATAAGAACAGTTAACATTCCTTTTTGGAAGTTTTAACTCTATAAATTCAAACCTTTAATGAAAAATAGTTTAGTAAAAGGTCTATTTATAGAAGAAGAATGTAAAACTATTTTTGTCTGAACTCATCTTGACTTTTTGTTTTTCTAATCTTTTTCGATATTGGTAACCATTTATCTGTAAAGGTATTTTTCCAACAATAGTGAAAATAACCAATTCACGTTGAGATTTGTAATTTGGTATTTACATTTTGTATATTTGTTAAACTTTCAAAAAAATATGCACTACAAAAGAATTTTATTAAAATTAAGCGGTGAAGCTTTAATGGGTGACCGTCAATACGGTATTGACCCGAAAAGAATAGCTGAATATGCCCAAGAGATTAAAGTAGTTGTTGAAAAAGGTGTTGAAGTTGCCATAGTAATTGGTGGCGGTAATATATTTAGAGGTGTTGCAGGTGCTAGTAATGGAATGGATAGAGTTCAGGCTGATTATATGGGTATGTTGGCTACTACTATAAACGGATTAGCATTGCAAAGTGCACTAGAAGATGCTGATGTGCAAACCCGTTTGTTAACTGCCATTAAAATGGAACAGGTTGCAGAACCATTTATCAAACGAAGAGCAGTTAGGCATTTAGAAAAAGGGAGAGTCGTTATTTTTGGTGGTGGCACAGGGAATCCATATTTCACTACAGATACAGCAGCAGTATTGAGAGCAATTGAAATTAGTGCTGAAGTTATTTTAAAAGGAACTCGTGTAGATGGCGTTTATACTTCTGATCCTGAAAAAAATGCAGATGCTACAAAATTTAAAAATATTACATTTAAAGATGTTATGAATAAAGGATTAAAAGTTATGGATATGACAGCTTTTACCTTAAGTGAAGAAAATAAGTTACCTATTATTGTTTTTGATATGAACAAAAAAGGGAACTTATTGAGATTATTATCAGGTGAAAATATTGGTACTAAAGTAGATATATAAAACTCTAAATTACAAGTTACAAATTCCAATCATGAAGTTTTGAGACAGATAAATCACACTATGCTTATCTTTGGCAGAAATATTTTGGACTCAATTTTTGAGTATTGAGAATTATTTGTAATTTGTAATTTTGAGTTTTGCCACAGTTTTATGGCTTACTTTTTGATTTCACTATTATAAAATAATTTAAAATGAATGAAGAAATTGAATTTATAATAGATGCTGCTAAAGAACACATGGATAATGCAGTATCTCATTTAAAAAAAGAATTGGCAAATATTAGAGCCGGTAAGGCATCTCCTGCGATGCTTAGAAGTGTAATGGTTGACTATTATGGTTCACAAACACCTTTAAGCCAAGTAGCCAATGTAAATACGCCAGATGCAAGAACTATTACTGTTCAACCTTGGGAAAAAAGTATGCTTCAAGAAATTGAACGAGGTATACAGATTGCGAATATAGGGTTCAATCCAATGAATAATGGTGAGAGCGTAATTATTAATGTTCCTGCATTGACAGAAGAACGCCGTAAAGATTTGGCAAAACAAGCTAAATCTGAGACCGAAGATGATAAAGTAAGTGTTAGAAATGCACGAAAGGATGCTAATAATGAGATTAAAAAACTAGACATTTCTGACGACCTTAAAAGTAATACTGAAGATATTATACAAGAATTAACCGATAAGTATATTAAAATTATTGATGATCTTTATTACGATAAAGAGAAAGAAATAATGACAGTTTAAGATAATTAAATACTGTTGTCCGATAAAAGATATGAGACTCCCGAAATCTCGGGACTGTTAGAAAAAAGAACAAAGACTTGTTTTAGATAATTGATAGTCAGATAAATACATATGATAAAAAATACAAAAAGTATTATAAGTTTAGTTTAAATACATAATATTAAAAAACAACCCCTCTAAAGTGAAAACCCTTGATAGTAGTTGGTTTTAATAGCATAAATAGAGATTAAAATCAATAAAAATCCACAAACACTAATAAAATAGGTTGATGAAACAATATTTTAAGAAGAGACCTTACTTTTAAGAATAAAAAATTTAGAGAAACAATGAAAAAGCATAATTTTTTACTAAATGTTTGTCAGGCAGTTACGATATAGTCTTATGTCCTATCTCTAGAAGCGAAGCGGTCTTAAATCTTTTATCGGACAACACTATTTTAGTATCAATCTTTTATTACTTCCAAAATATTATTACTTCTATCAACATCAGCCATTAGCTTAGAAGTATCAATTTCTACAGATTTCACTATTTTAGAAGTAGTAAATGTATAAGTAGGTTGTACCCAAGACCAATCATCAATAATAGTTGCTTTTGTTGGTTTTTGACCTAATAACATCCGTAAAGGAATATAAAAATCTTCAGAACTGCCATCAGCATAAGTTACTTTTGCATCAATAGGCATTGGCATACTACCTTTATTCTCTAAAGTGATTTCTTGACCATTAATTGCCTTAACAGCATAATCAATAGTATGAGTAGTTTGCGTCCACTCATTTAAATACCAACCTAATTGTAAACCCGATACTTTTTCAGCAGTACGCTTGAAATCATTAGGTGTTGGATGTTTAAATTTGAAATCTTCAAAATATTTTTTTACTGTTTTTTGTAGATTGTCTTGACCGATAATATAACCTAATTGTGCTAAAAAAACTTCCCCTTTACTATAGGCAGAAGCACCATAAGCAAAGTTATAAAGAAACCTGTCAGCATATAAAGATTGTGGTTCTTCAATGCCGGAAGTTGCTAATCGTATATAATTTTTATAGGATCCTTCGTGTGGATTTTCTTTGTTCTGTTGCATTACTTCATTCATTGCTAAACTTGAAATATATGAAGTAAACCCTTCATCCATCCATTCATGTTTAGCCTCATTAGTTGCTAATAAAAATTGAAACCAAATATGTGCTAATTCATGTGCAGTAACACCAAGCAAACTTCCATATTTTCGCTCACCGGTAATTAAGGTACACATAGCGTACTCCATGCCACCGTCACCACCTTGAATTACTGAATATTGTTTATATGGGTATTGACCAATATTTTTGTTAAAATAAGATAAGAACTCAGCAGTTTTAGCTTGTAGTTTTTTCCAGTTTTCTAAATATTCTTTAGCTAGGGTTTTTTTATATAAAAAATGCAGTGTCACATCATTTTCTCCTTGTATCTTATCATGAATATAATCAGGGTCAGCAGCCCAAGTAAAATCGTGTACATTAGGTGCTATAAAATGCCAAGTCAGTTTTTTCTCTTTCGGACGTTTTACCTTATCTGTTTCATAACCATATCCAATTTCATTGGGGTTTTGTAAATATCCAGATCCACCAAGAATATATTTTTTATCAATAGTAATTTTAACATCAAAATTACCCCAAACACCATGAAATTCTCTAGCTATATATTGATTTGCATGCCAGCCTTCAAAATCATATTCGGCAAGTTTCGGATACCATTGTGTCATTGATAATGCTACACCTTCTTTGCTATTTCTACCTGAACGACGAATTTGAACAGGAACTTGACCTTTAAATGTCATTTCTAAATCTGTTTTTTTACCGGGTAGTATAGGTTTGTGTAATATTACTTTTAAAATAGTACCAATAGTTTCAAATTTTATATTTACTCCATCTTGTTGTAACGTATTTACTTTTATAAAACCAATCTCATTAGGTTGTAATTTTGAAATTCTACTTTCAAAATTTGGCATTTCTCTAGTGCCTAAATTTTTAATCATTCTACTATCAGGGTCTTTAATGTGTTGTAACCTGATATCCATTTCACTTCCCGGTTGAAAAGCATTAAAATATAAATGATAAAAAAGGGTATTTAATGTATCTGGAGAATTGTTGGTATAAACTAGTTTTTGAACACCATCATATTGATAGTTATCTACATTCATGTCAATTGACATGGTGTAGTCTACTTGCTGTTGCCAATAATTAGGATTTTGAGCATTACTAAAAAAAGGGATTAGTAATAATAGGAGGAATGTTATTTTTTTCATTCTAATAAATTTAATTGTTTTGCAAGATAAAGTTTACATCTTCAAACTTCTAGCTTCGGTCTTCCAGCTAAAAAACTAATTAGTTTTTTACTCTAAAGAATTCCTCGAGGCTTGCCTCGGGGTAAAAGTGGAAAGTTTGAAAACCTTAGGTTTTCATTAATCTAAAAATATTTTTTCCGCTTGATACCTCGTCAGCTTGCTGCGGGGTCATTCATTTAGACATTTTTTCAGCCATTAATAATGCATTATATGCGTTTAAAATTCTTCCTGAAACTGATAGGTCATCAAAATTTATTTTATCAGTTTCACTACCGGGTTTTACTACTTCTTTATGAAATTCTATGCCTGAATCCATAATAATATGCTTTACCTGACTTGCAGTTAAATTAGGATAGTAAGAGCGAACTAAAGCAGCAACGCCGGCTACTTCAGGAGCAGCCATAGAAGTGCCTTGAATAGATTTATATTTATTTTTAGGAATTGTAGAATAAATCTCTAAGCCGGGCGCAAAAACATCAACATTTTTTTTGCCGTAGTTAGAAAATGAAGCTACTATTTTTTCATCAAAAAAACGTGTCATAGCACCTACGGTTAAAACATTATCAGCAAATTCAATTAATTTATCTTTTGAATCATTCGGAAAATTTTCAGCAGTATCAATATCACTGCCATCGTTTCCGGCAGCATGTACTAATAATACATCTTTACTTGCAGCGTATTTTATAGCATCATAAACCCACTCTGCATTTGGCGAATAGCCTTTTCCAAAACTCATATTTACCACTTTAGCGCCATTATCAACTGCATAACGGATAGCCAATGCTACATCTTTATCATATTCATCGCCATCAGGAACCGCTCTAAGTGCCATAATTTGCACATTATGAGCAACTCCGTTCATACCTATATCATTATTGCGCTTTGCGGCAATAATACCCGAGACGTGTGTGCCGTGCATTTCGTCATCTTTAGAACCAATTACATATCCATTACCATAGTTAGTATCAGTAATATCATAAGGGTTATCACCTGAAAGTCTGCCATTAAAATCAATTTTATATTGAGAGTTTAATTGATTGCTATAATGATCAACAATTCCGCCCAACTCTTCAAGAGCATCATCTATTGTAGCACCGGAATCTAAAATTTGCATCATTACCATTTTACCTTGATTCAAAGTTTGATCTTCAAAAGTAAGGGCATTGATATTCTCTAAATTGAGTTCTTTACCAGCTAACATTTTTTGAATAGTATCATTTGTTTTACTGACAAATTGTTTGATCGTTGAATATTGTGCAACTTGATTTGTAGCATTGGTATTTTTTTCGTCAATAATTTTTTTCAACTTTACAAATAACTCAAAATCAGTTTTATCTGCTTCTGTAATTGAATCTGCTGATTTACCATCAAAACGAGGCATCCATTTTTGTACCATTCTAGTCATTTCTAACTGTTCAGGATTGACTTGGCCTTTTTCGCCACCTAAGAAATTCCAACCGTAAATATCATCAATGTAACCATTATTATCATCATCTTTTCCATTACCGGCAATTTCACCTTTATTGATCCAGACTACATCTTTTAAATCTTCATGTTCAACATCAATACCAGAATCAATAACACCTACAATTACGGTTTTACCTTGTTTGTTTTTTACAAAATCATAGGCTTTGTCTAAACTCATGCCCGGTATAGAGTCTGTGAAAACATCAGTATGAGGCCAAGTTTGTATTTCGGCTTCCTTCATTTCACCTTTTTTAGCAACAATATTGTTGGTTGCTGTAGTAATAGTTATTTCTTGAGTTACTGTTTTAGTTGTTGAAGTTGTAGTTTTTGTGGTACCACAACTTGCTAATGTCATTGTAGCAATTAAGACTACAGAAATTGATTTTATTCGCATGTTTCTAGTTTAATTAAATACTTCATTAAATGAATAGGTTTGTTCTAATCGAACCCCTTTTTCGGTATGTTTTACGGTACACAATTCATGTTGTGCATCATGTTCAAAAAATAAGATATAGTTGTTGTTAACAGCTAAATTTAAAAACTGTTGTTTTTCATCCATTGTCAATAATGGTCTAGTGTCATAACCCATAACATAAGGTAATGGAATATGTCCTACTGTGGGTAATAGGTCAGCCATAAAAACCAAGGTTTTCCCCTTGTATTGTATTTGTGGCAACATCATTTTTTCTGTATGACCATCTACAAATAAAATGCCAAACCCTAATTCTGAGGTGGTATTAAAATTTGTATCAGATAGTTTTACAAAATTCAATTGACCACTTTCCTTGATAGGATTAATATTTTCTTTTAAGAAGGAAGCTTTTTCTCTTACATTTGGTTCAGCTGCCCATTGCCAATGATTTTCATTACTCCAGAATTTTGCATTTTTAAAAGCGAGTTCATAACCCGTTCTATTTTTGTTGAATTGAATACTTCCACCACAGTGATCAAAATGTAAATGCGTTAAAAATACATCAGTAATATCATTTCTATGAAATCCGTATTTCGCTAATGAAGTATCTAAAGTAAAGTCACCAAAATAATAATAATGGCTAAAGAATTTTTCTGATTGTTTGTTGCCTACGCCTGTATCAATTAAAGTTAATCTTTTACCATCTTCAATGAGCATACAGCGTAAACTCATATCTATTAGATTATTATTGTCTGCCGGATTTGTTCTTTGCCACAATACTTTAGGTACAACGCCAAACATAGCGCCACCATCAAGCTTAAAATTCCCGGTTTCTATAGGATAGATTTTCATCTGCTTAAAATAGGAATACAAAGATGCGTAAAATAAGCGTATTTATAAAGAACTAACTCAAAGAATTAAAAGCAAAAAACCCCATCAATTAAGATGAGGTTTTTGAGGCGTCGAGCGGATTCGAACCGCTGTAGGAGCTTTTGCAGAGCCCAGCCTAGCCACTCGGCCACAACGCCTTTTGAGATTGCAAATTTAGGTAAAATTATATAGTGTTTGCAAGCAAACAGACAATTTTTGAGAATTGTCTCCTTGAGCCCCGATCCCGATAGCTATCGGGACTATCGGGATTAAGGGTGTTGATGTAAATGATTGTTTAGAACGTAAAATATCTTTTATAAACTAACTTAACACTAGTGTCGTGTCATGCCTCAAATGGTGGATAAGTTGCAGTTATTTTTTGAATTTTGCGAAATGATAAAAAATAAGCATAACCGTAGCTACGCGAGTTTTTTTATGATGAGTAAAAACGAAAAAGAACAAGATTTGGTGCGTCATTTGAGGTGTGACACGACACTAGATTCTTGATTTTTTCATTTTGATGGTAACCATAGCCACATTACCTCCAATAGGTGGATTCACTTTAGAAACTTCAACAGTAGCACTTTTTACCATTGAAATTTCATTTAAAATACGCGTTAAAATTCTATCAGCAACGGTTTCTAGTAATTTAGTGCGTATTGCCATTTCTTCCTTTACTACCTTATTTAAATGCACATAATCTACCGTATCACTTAAGTCATCAGTTTTTGCTGATTTAGACAAATTGGTTTTAACTGATAGATCAACTCTATATTCAGAGCCTATTTTACCTTCTTCATCTAAGCATCCGTGATAAGCGTATAAATGGATGTTTTTAATTTTAATGATTCCCATTTCTAAATAAATTTTGGTAAATTTAAACTTTTATAAAATTCTTGACTGAATTTTTTTAATTTATTCCGTCTATACATCAAACCTAAACCTACAATGAAAGTTAGAGAGAAATTTATCATTCTATCCATCTTAATTATCATTTCAATTATAGTAATTTCTCAATTTTGGCAGCCTGTTTTATGGTTTTTTGTTGTCATAATTCCGTTTATTTTAATGGGAGTTTTTGACATCTTACAAACAAAACATACTATACGACGAAATTTTCCGGTATTAGGAAGATTTCGATATGTTTTAGAATCAGTCAGACCGGAAATAATGCAGTACTTTGTAGAAACTGATACACAAGGAAGACCGCTTAACAGAATATTTAGATCATTAATTTATCAACGCGCAAAAAAAGAAAATGATACGACACCTTTTGGTACTCAGATGAATGTATACCGTTCCGGTTATGAATGGATGGATCATTCAATGTATGCAAAAAACAGTCCTAAAGAAATTGGCGAATTTCCAAGATTGGTTATTGGAGGTGTTGATTGTAAACAGCCTTATTCTTCAAGTTTGTTAAATATCTCTGCAATGAGCTTTGGTTCATTGAGTAAAAATGCGGTTATGGCATTGAATAAAGGTGCTAAAGGAGGAAATTTTGCTCATAATACCGGAGAAGGCGGATTGAGTCCTTATCATTTAAAGTATGGAGGAGATCTGATCTGGCAAATTGGGACAGGCTATTTTGGATGTAGAGATGAACAAGGGAATTTTAGTGATGAATCTTTCAAAGAAGGGGCTACAAAAGAACAAGTAAGGATGATAGAAATAAAACTATCACAAGGTGCAAAACCCGGTCATGGCGGTATTTTACCGGCATCTAAAAATACGGTAGAAATTTCTAAGATAAGACATATTAAACCTCATGTTGATGTCCATTCTCCACCAGCTCATTCGGCATTTTCCAACCCAATTGAGTTTATGCATTTTATTAAAAAATTGAGAGATCTTTCTGAAGGGAAGCCTGTAGGATTTAAGTTATGTGTAGGTAAAAAACAAGAATTTATAGACATCTGCAAAGCGATGCTTTCAACAGGAATTAAACCAGATTTTATTACTGTAGATGGAGGTGAAGGCGGTACCGGGGCAGCTCCTGTAGAATTTTCTAATTCTATGGGTATGCCTTTACGGGAAGGATTGGTATTTGTGTATGATACCTTAGTAGGTTTCGGATTAAAAAAAGAAATAAAAGTGATTGCTGCCGGTAAAATTATAACGGGTTTTCACATGGCAAGAGCCATTGCTCTAGGTGCTGATGCATGTAACAGTGCTCGCGCTATGATGTTGGCAATTGGCTGTATTCAAGCATTACAATGTAATAATAATACATGCCCTGTAGGTGTAGCTACGCAAAACAAGTCGTTGATAAAAGGGCTAGACATTGAAGATAAAGCCATAAGAACTACCAATTATCAAGAAGGGACGATCCATAGTTTTTTAGAATTAGTAGCAGCTTCAGGTTTAGATAGTCCACATGATATTAAACGAAAACATATCAATAAAAGAATAGGTATGTATAATGTAGCTAAATATGAAGATATTTATCCTTATGTAAAAGAAGGGTGTTTGTTAAATGACAATACAATTCCAGATGACTATAAAAGATATTTTAATTTAAAAGAAAAAGTAGTTTAGAATTAATATGTGAGTTATAAATGTACTGCCAACAGCAACTGTATACTGAAGACTAATATTCCGCATTCTCAGGGTAATTTTTCATAAAACCTTCTGCAACTTCAACCATATTTTTACTTCCACAGAAAAAAGGAACGCGTTGATGTAATTCAGTTGGTTTGATATCCATTGTTCTCATATAACCATCTGAAGCTTTTCCACCGGCTTGTTCGGCTAAAAAAGCCATAGGATTACATTCATATAACAATCGTAATTTTCCTTTTGGTGCTTTTGAACTTGTCGGATAAATATAAATACCACCTTTGATCATATTTCTATGAAAGTCAGAGACCAAAGAACCAATATAACGTGCTTTATATGGCCTGTCGTCTTCCTCTTCTTGACAATATTTTAAATAATCTTTTACTCCTTGAGGGAAATGGATATAATAACCTTCATTAATAGAATAGATGGCACCATCTTCAGGGAACATCATATTTGGATGTGATAGGTAAAAAGTACCAATAGCAGGATTCAAAGTGAAACCATTTACGCCATGACCGGTAGTGTAGACAAGCATGGTAGAGGTGCCATAAACAATATAACCGGCAGCAACTTGCTGATTACCTTCTTGTAAAAAATCTTCTAATCGTACAGGGCTTCCAATTTCGGTAACTCTTGTATAGACAGAAAAAATGGTTCCTACCGAAACGTTCACATCAATATTTGAAGATCCGTCAAGTGGATCGATCAAAACCACATATTTATTATCATTTCCTCGGTCTTTCCCGGAAATAGTAATAAAGTCATCTTCCTCTTCACTGGCAATACCACAAATAATTTCTCTATTTGTAAGTGTTTGCATAAATATTTCATTGGCATATACATCTAATTTCTGTTGATCTTCACCTTGAATATTTGTATCACCGGCTTCTCCTAAAATGTCTACCAAGCCAGCTTTATTAACCTCATGGTTTACCACTTTGGCTGCCAATCTAATAGAGTTAATCAAACGAGAAAGCTCACCTGAAGAATACTTAAAATGCTTTTGATTGCTGATGATAAATTCACCTAGCGTACTGCGTGTTATCATAGCTATTAAAAATTTGCAATTTCATGCGCAAATATCGTTAAATTTGCTGGAATAAATAATGATATGGAATTTATAATTAGAAGAGGCGAACAACAAGATATGCCTTCGGTATTAAAATTAGTGACTGAACTGGCAGTTTTTGAAAAAGAACCTAATGCAGTTAAAATTAATGTTGACGACTTAATTAGTAACGGATTTAAAGAAAACCCGGCTTTTTATACATTTGTAGCTGAAACTAAAAGCGTAATAGTCGGAATTGCCCTGTTTTATAATCGTTTTTCTACTTGGGATGGTCCCTCATTACATTTAGAAGATTTAATAGTTACTGAAGAATTTAGAGGTAAAGGTATTGGAAAGGCATTATATAATAAAGTTTTAGAGTATTCTCTTGAAAAAGGAATTAATAGAGTTGAGTGGGTGGTTTTAGACTGGAATACACCTGCCATAGAATTTTATAAAAGTACTGGAGCAACCATGTTTGAAGAATGGAATATTTGTCAAATAAGCAATAAAAAAATTGCACAATATCTATCAAATTGATGAGAATTTTTAAGTTTGGTGGTGCCTCTGTTAAAGACGCTAATGGAGTGAAAAATGTAGCAAATGTTTTACGAAAAACAGGCTATGATGATATTCTTATTGTGATCTCGGCAATGGGTAAAATGACCAATGCTTTTGAAAAAATAACGAATGCATACTTTAATAAAAGTAAAGAATTACCATCTTTAATTGATTGGGTTAAAGCTTATCATTATGATATTATAACTAATCTGTTTAAAGAAAAAACACACAGCATAGTTAATGAAGTAGAAGTATTATTTGCTGGGTTAGATAGTTTTATAACACATAATAAATCTGCAGATTATAATTATGTTTATGACCAGATAGTACCTATAGCTGAGTTAATTTCAACTAAAATTGTTGGTTTTTATTTAAATGATGTTGGTATTGTCAATTCATGGATAGATGTTAGAGAATATATAAAAACAAATAGTGATTATAGAGATGCTAAAGTCGATTGGGAGTTAACTGAGCAAAATATTAAAACCAAACTTTTATCTAAAAAATTATATATCACTCAAGGATTTCTAGCTGGTGAAACAGGAGGGAGTAATTCGACTTTAGGTAGGGAAGGTTCAGATTATTCTGCCGGAATTTTCGCTTATTGTTTAAATGCAAAAAGCTTAACTATTTGGAAAGATGTTGAAGGTGTTTTAAATGCTGACCCACGTTATTTTAAAGAAACCCAATTATTACAACAAATATCATATACTGAAGCTATAGAATTGGCTTTTTATGGTGCTTCAGTAATACATCCTAAAACGTTACAACCTTTACAGAAAAAAGAAATTCCGCTATATGTTAAATCATTTGTTAATCCCGAAGATGGTGGCACCACGGTTAGCAGAGGTGCACATTTACTACCTGAAACGCCTTGTTTTATTGTAAAGAAAGGTCAGATATTATTATCTATTTCTTCAATAGATTTTTCATTTATAGTTGAACGAAATATTAGTGAAATATTTGAATTGTTGCATCAACATAAGATGAAAGTAAATTTAATTCAAAATTCTGCAATTAGTTTTTCGGTGTGTATGGATGATAAGTACAATAATTTTGATGAATTGTTAAATAAATTAAGAAATAAGTTCAATATTAATTTTGATAAAAACACTTCACTATACACTATCAGGCACTTTGATGAAAACGCCATTAAAAAGATAGAAAAGAATAATAAAATATTGTTAAAACAAATGAGTAAAGAGACAGTACAAATTGTTATTCAATAAATTTTATATCTTTGGTAGCCGTCTTAAAAAATCTATAATTTTATGGGTCTAGTATCTGCTAAAGAAATTGCCAGTGTTATCAATCTCGAAAAATACGGGTTTTTAGGTACTTTTATTGGATGGATACTTTTAAAAACATTACGTATTTCAAAGATCAATCGATTTTATGAAAAGCATAAAAATAAAAAAGATGTAGCATTTTTAAATGCTATTTTAAATGAATTTCAAATTGATTTTGAGATTCCGGAAGAAGATTTAAACCGTATTCCTAAAGAAGGTTCTTTTATAACAGTTTCAAACCATCCGCTTGGCGGTATTGATGGTGTTTTATTGCTGAAGCTATTGGTAGAAAAGAGACCCGATTATAAAATTATTGCTAATTTTTTATTGCATAGAATTGAGCCTTTAAAACCTTATGTAATGCCAGTGAACCCTTTTGAAGACAGAAAAGGAGTCAAATCAAGCGTTACAGGTATAAAAAATGCATTATTACATTTAAGAGATGGAAACCCGCTAGGCATTTTTCCGGCTGGTGAAGTTTCTACATATAAAGATGGTAAATTGATTGTTGATAAACCTTGGGAAGAAGGTGCGGTAAAGTTAATTTATAAAGCTAAAGTTCCTATTATTCCAATTTATTTCCATGCTAAAAATAGCAGATTGTTTTACTTCTTGTCAAAAATTAGTGATACGCTCAGAACAGCTAAATTACCTTCTGAAGTACTTTCTCAAAAGAGTAGAGTGATTAAGGTAAGAATTGGAAAACCCATTTCTGTAAAAGCACAAGAAGAGTATGAAAACATTGATGATTTTCATACCTTTTTGCGTAAAAAAACATATATGTTGGCGAATCCTTTTGAAGTAAAAACACCTTTAATTAAAACACCATCATTAAAAATACCTAAACAGCCAAAGAAGGTCATTCCTCCGGTTTCACCTACTAAAATTAGTAAGGAAGTTGAAAAATTAAGAGAAAATGATTCTAGGTTATTAGAAAGTAAAAATTATGAAGTTTTTTTTGCTGATAGCCGTAAAATACCAGCTATTTTACGTGAAATAGGTAGACTGAGAGAGATTACTTTCCGTGAGGTTGGTGAGGGTACTAATAATGCTATTGATTTAGATAAATATGATAATTTTTATCATCATATGTTTTTATGGGATAGTGTCAAAAAGGTGGTTGTGGGCGCTTACAGAATGGGTTTAGGTCAAGAAATTTATAAAAAACATGGTATAGACGGATTTTATATAAATACCTTATTTAGGGTTGAACCCGAACTATATAATATGATGGAAGAAACTATTGAAATGGGACGTGCCTTTGTCATCAAAGAGTATCAACAAAAACCAATGCCGTTATTTTTATTGTGGAAAGGAATTGTACATGTTACTTTGCGTTATCCGGAATATAAATATTTGATGGGTGGCGTGAGTATTAGTAATCAGTTTTCTAATTTTTCAAAATCGTTAATGATCGAGTTTATGAAGTCGCATTATTACGACCCTTATTTGGCACAATATATTCACCCTAAAAAAGAGTATAAGGTAAAATTAAATGATGCCGATAAAGATTTTGTTTTTGATGCCAGTAAAGCAGATATGGTTAAGTTTGATAGAATTATTGATGAGTTAGAACCAGGTAGTTTACGAATGCCGGTTTTGTTGAAGAAATATGTAAAGCAAAATGCAAGATTACTGGCATTTAATGTAGACCCTAAATTTAATAACGCCGTTGATGGTTTGATGTATATTAAAATCTCCGATATTCCAGACAGTACGGTTAAACCGGTAATGGAAGAATTTCAGGCTGAACTAGAAAGGAAACTTTCTGAAAATGAATTATTATCTAGCTAATTTGATAATGGATTTACAACTCAAACAGGTATAAAATAAAAAAAGTGCTTTCTATATCAGAATAAAAAGCACTTTTTTATTTTTAAGTTAATCTTTTTAAAACCAAGGTTTTTTGTTGGCTTGATAGGTTTCATAAAACTCTTCATCAGACTTTGTAAGGTAAATAATACCTTCGATCAATCCTATTATTCCTGTAGCCATTAAGATAAATGCACCAATAGCAATACATAATGTTGCATAACCAACAACAGTAGCGCCTAATAATATAAGTCCTTCTTTTTGATAGCCTAAAATAAATTTATGAACTCCTAATGAGCCAAAAACTATTGCCAGAATACCGGCTAATACTTTTTTATTATCACCACCGGCATTACTTAAATTATCAAAGGCTTCTTTAGCACCTTCTTTAAAATCATTAGCGGTTTCTTTTACTTCATCTCCTAAATCTTTATTTTCTTCTGACATGTTTTTTGGTTTTAAAATTAATTATTTCAAATGTAAGAAAAAATAGTTTAAAATTTATGATAATACCATTCTTCTGAATTAGACACATTTGATTGAAAATAAATAATTAATTACACCTCCTCCTTGATTCCAGGGTTTTAGGAGGAGGGGAGTTTCATATGGAAAATTTAGAGTATAGTTAGAATTTAAACTCCCTTCCCTTAAAAAGGGAAGGTGTCTGCCAAAGGCGGACGGAAGGGTTCTAAGTTTTTCTTTAACTTATGTATTGCCTTCTAACAGATATACCTTTTAGTATAAAAATTTATACGAAGTTTACCTCTGACCATTAAATATAAATTATTTTTTACAGAGAAAATGTAAGAAAAAAATTAATTGTAAAATTTACAAAAATGTTCTTCATCCATATTTTAGCTAAGAATAATTGGAATTTGAAATTTGGAATTTAAAAACTTATACTTCTTGCAATTGCTTTTGTACAAACAGTCCTTTATTCAATAAATTCAGTGCATTTATTTTATCATTAGTAGCAACTAATAATGACATATTATAATTACTTCCGCCGTAAGAGATCATCCTAATAGGAATGTCTTTTAAACAATTGATGACAGAAGCACTGATGCCTTTTCCACTTTGCGAGAAACTACCTGCTAAGCAAATAATACTCATTTGTTTATCAACTTCAACACTTCCAAAAATTTGTAATTCTTCAGTGATTTGCTTTAGATGAGTTGTATCGTCAATAGTTAGAGATACTGCAATTTCAGAGGTTGTTATCATGTCTATGGCAGTTTGGTATTTTTCAAAAACTTCAAAAATATTTTTCAAAAAGCCATATGCCATTAACATTCTATACGATTTAATTTTTATAGCAATAATTCCGTCTTTTGCTGCAATGGCTCTTACACCTTTACTGTTTGCACAATTTTTAATTAGTGTACCCTTATCATTTGGATTGAATGTGTTTTTTAGTAGTACAGGAATGTTGTTTAGTTGAGCCGGAATAATACTTTGAGGATGTAATATTTTAGCGCCGAAATAAGCCAACTCAGCTGCTTCATCAAAAGTTATTTCATCAATAGAAAATGTGTCTTTTACATATCTGGGGTCGTTATTATGCATACCGTCAATATCTGTCCAAATTTGAATTTCAGATGCTTCAATAGCGGCACCAATTAGTGAAGCGGTATAATCACTCCCACCTCTTTTAAGGTTGTCAATTGCTCCTATATTATTTTTACAAATATAACCTTGGGTTATATAGGTTTTGTGATTTTTTTCTCGATTTAAAATAGGGTTTAATTGTTTTTTGATATGATCTATATTAGGCTCACCGTGCTCATCAATAGACATAAAATCTAAGGCAGAAATGAGTTTAGATTCGCAACCTAGTTGAGTTTGATAGATCTGAAATAAATTTGTTGAGATGATCTCACCTTGAGCCAAAATGATCTTTTCATTTTCAATTCCATTATTTGCAAGTGAGCGTACATAATCAAAATTATTTCGGATAAAAGTCAATGCTTTTAGCTGATAATATTCTGATGTGAATAAACCATCAATTAAAGTATGATAAGTATATTCAAGTTCATTTATCAATAGGGTCGCTGCTTCTTTTTTATGTTCGGCTAGTAAGTTATTTATGTTTACCAGAGAATTGGTTGTTCCGGATACGGCAGATAAAACCACAATTTTAGGTTCTTGATAAGCATTTACAATGTTAGCTACTTTTTTAATGTTTGTAGCATTACCAACAGAGGTGCCTCCAAATTTTAATATAAGCATGATGATTAATTTTTAACAAAAATTGTTAAGAATCATTAAATGTGCAATTTTTTAAAGTACTTTTACAAATTATAACAAAAAGTTTAAATTTAAACAGATAATAATAAAGAAATTGAAATTTTATGAAAAGGTTATTAGGCTCTAGTTTATATTCTAGAGGAACTGGTAAATATATTTAGTAAAAAAATAGAACACAGATAACGCTGATTTCTTATGATTTATATAAGATCAGCGATAACCATAGTTATCTGCGTCATCAGCGTTTTATAAAAAATACACCTATGAAAACCATTCAGCAAGCAGTTACTACTATTATCAATAAAACGCCTTTTATTGAAGAAGCATTATATGATAAACTGATTAATGTATCATCTTTAGCAAGAATAATTAAACCGGAAGTAGAACAGATTTTAAAGAAAGAAATTAAAGATGGTGCTATAATGATGGCTATAAATCGTCTATCACCTTCAAGTGTCTTAAAAACCAGAAGAAACATCAAAAAAATTGCACTTTCTTCGGGCGATTTTATCATGCGATCTGATCTGTGTGATTACACTTTTAAAAACACACCTACATTAATTCAAAAAATCACAAAATTGTTAAATGATATTGGTAATGATAGTGATAATTTTTTTACCATTTCACAAGGTGTATTTGAGACTAATATTGTGTTAAGTAAAAAACTACAAGCTAAAATAGAAGAAATTTTTAAAGATGAAATTTCACTATATTCAATAACTAATTTAGCATCTATTACTATAAAATTGCCAAAATCTAATGTAGAGCAATCTGGTGTTTATTATTTTATTTTAAAACAATTAGCTTGGGCTGATATACCTGTACAGGAAGTTATTTCTACTACGCACGAAATTACTATTGTAGTAAAAGAAACAGATATAAAGCAGGCTTTTTCAATTTTAATGGATATGAAGTTATCTTAAAAATATCAAGCAAAAGTAGTAGCCTCAATAACAACCAATTCTAGTTCTATACGATGCTGTTTTAAAGTTTGATTATCCCAATTAAAAACAGCTTTAAATTCTTTAAGTATCGGTTCTTTTAATTTCTCAACATTTTCAATATCAAAGTATAATTTTCCTGTTCTTCTAATAAAAAAATCTAAGGGATTTTGAACCATCTCATGTTCGATACAAAACCATAATTCAGCTTTAGCTAAACGGATTTCAACATCTGTATCTTTTAGTTCAGTAAACTTTTTTAAAATGTTATTCGTTTGTTTACCGTAATTATAAACTAAATAGTTGGCATCAATTTTGGTAAAGTCATCAGATTTGATTTGATTAAAAATTTTATTCTGATAATTTTGTACTTCTTTAAAATTTTTAAACTTTCCACCACTTAATGCTATATCATGTGTTGATACATCAGCAAATTCAATTTCAAATCGGTTATTATACTTTTTGCAAACTAAATCGACAATACGTTCAGCCATTTTTCGATATCCGGTAAGTTTACCTCCGGCAATAGAGATTAATTCTGTATCAGATACAAAAATTTCATCTTTCCGAGAAAGTTCTGAAGCAGATTTTCCTTCTTCATGAATTAAAGGACGCAATCCTGCCCAGCTAGATTGTACGTCATCTAAGCTTAAGTTAATAGCTGGAAACATATTATTTACAGCACTAATTAAGTACATTGCATCTGTGGTTGTAACTTCAACTTTGTTTTTATCTTGCTGAAAATTGGTGTCAGTTGTGCCTATATAAGTTACTTTTCCTCTGGGGATGGCAAACATCATTCTTCCGTCAGGTACGTCAAAATACACAGCATGTTTAATAGGTAATTTTTTATGAGGCAAAACCAAATGAACTCCTTTGGTTAAATGTAAGCGTTTACCTGTTTTTGAATGATTGATTTGCCTAAGCTCATCAACCCATGGACCGGTAGCATTCACTACATATTTTGCTTTTATATTAAACTTTTGATTTGTAATTGTATCAAAAGCTTTAATGCCTTTTACTTTTTCATCTTCATAAATAAACTCAACAGCTTCACAATAATTTATAGAAGTAGTGTCATAATTTAAGGCAGTTTTAAGAACTTCAATAGTCAACCTTGCATCATCTGTTCTATATTCAGCATAATAACCGGCACCTTCTAAAATAGCTTCAGGGAGTAACGGTTCAGTTTCTAAAGCTTCTTTTTTACTGAGCATTTTGCGTTTGTCATCACCTTCAACACTTGCTAAAATATCATATATTTTTAAGCCTATTGAAGTCAACCATGAGCCATAAGTACCTCCTTTTATTAAGGGTAATACCATTTTTTCCGGTATTACTAAATGTGGAGCCAATTTATGAACAACTGCACGTTCTGAACCCACTTCTTTTACCAGCCAAAAATCGAATTGTTTTAAATAACGGAGTCCACCATGAATCAATTTGGTTGATTTACTACTGGTGCCGGATGCAAAATCATTTTTTTCAACAAGCGCAACTTTCATGCCTCTTGAAGAAGCATCTAACGCAATACCTGCTCCGGTAATACCACCACCAATAATAAGTAAATCAAATTCTTCGGATGCTAATTTGTTGTTAATTGATGCTCTATCTAATGCTGAAAATGTGTTCATCATTTATTTTATACCAGTTGAAATACCATCAATACTTGTGCTATTTCTTTCTTTCCAATATTGTTCAATTTTTTCTTGTCCTCTATCAATTGCCCATTCATTTAATTGATTTCGTTGGCTTTGATATTCATAAAATGGAATAGACATCCCACAAGAGGTTTGCACGTTTTCAATTTGTATATCAAAAATTTGACGAGCCCCCGGAATTTCAGGGAATAAAGAAATACTATTATTCCATTCATTATCTTTTGGGTGAATGGCAACTGCTTTTCCGTACAAACGCAAAATATTTGGTTTGCCCTCAAAAGCACAAAACATAATGGTTATTCTGTTATCATCTAATAAGTGTGCAGCTGTTTCATTTCCACTTCCTGTTAAATTTAACCACATTACACGATTTTTACCAACTACTCGAAAAGTATCCATCCCTTTTGGAGATAAGTTAATTCGTCCTTTTTTTGGTGCCGTAGCTACAAAAAACATTTTTTGAGATTGAATGAATTGTTGTTCTCTATTTTTTATTTCAGAATAAAATGCCATATTTTTTCGTATTAATTAGTGAAACCTGCCTGATTTGTAGGCAGATTCGTGTCTCATTTTTCCACTTTTCGTGTTAATTAGTGGAATTCGTGTCTCATTCTTCCCAATTCATTGTGCGTTTTACAGCTTTTTGCCACCCTTTATATAGCTTTTCTCTTTGTTGATCTTCCATTGAAGGAGTAAACCTTCTTTCTATTTTTTTATTTGAAATGATATCTTGCTGTTTCCATAATCCTATGGCAATTCCGGCAAGATAAGCTGCGCCTAAAGCTGTTGACTCAATATTTTTTGGTCTTTCAATTTCAGTATTCAAAATATCTGCTTGAAATTGCATCAATACATTATTAGCACAAGCGCCACCATCTACTTTAAGTGAAGATAATTCAATTTTACTATCTTCTTGCATGGCATTTACTAAATCTTTGGTTTGGTAGGCCATAGATTCTAAAGTGGCTTTTACTAAGTGGTTTTTACCCGTATCTCTAGTCAATCCAAAGATGGCGCCTCGAGCATACATATCCCAATAGGGAGCGCCCAATCCAGCAAAAGCAGGAACAACATAAACAGGATTATCACCATCAACTTTCGCGGCAATGGCTTCGCTTTCTTCAGCAGATTTTATCATTTGTAATCCGTCACGCAACCATTGAATGGCAGCTCCGGCAATAAACACGCTACCTTCTAAAGCGTAATAAACCTTATTGTCAATTCCCCAAGCAATGGTAGTAAGCAATCCGTTTTGAGAATATTGTAAATTTTCACCGGTATTCATTAACATAAAACAGCCGGTTCCGTAAGTATTTTTTGCTTCGCCTTTATTAAAACAAGCTTGACCAAATAATGCGGCTTGTTGGTCACCTGCAATACCAGCTACAGGTATTGTATGATTATCATATTCAAAATCACCAAAATGAAAACTAGAAGGTTTTACTTCGGGTAACATATTTTTAGGAATGTTTAATGCTGCGAGTAGTTTCTCATCCCATTTTAATGTTTTGATATTAAAAATCATAGTACGAGATGCATTTGAATAATCGGTAGCATGTACTTTACCATTTGTTAAATTCCATAATAACCAAGTATCAACAGTCCCAAATAATAATTCACCTTTTTCAGCAAGTACTCTTGCGCCTTCAACACTATCTAAGATCCATTTAATTTTTGTGCCCGAAAAATACGAATCAATTACCAAACCGGTAGTTTTTTTAACATACTCTTCTAAGCCTTGACTTTTTAAGTCTTCACAAATAGGAGCAGTTCTTTTGTCTTGCCAAACAATGGCATTATAAATTGCTTTTCCTGTTGATTTATTCCATACAACGGTAGTTTCGCGTTGGTTGGTAATCCCTATTCCGGCAATAGAGTTGACATCAATATTATTGTCTTTTATCAAATTTTTAAAAGTAGCTAATTGTGAGTCTAAAATTTCTTGTGGATTGTGTTCTACCCAACCTGATTTTGGAAATATTTGCTCGAACTCTTGTTGTGCAATAGCAATTTGACGTCCGTTTTCATCAAATAATACTGAGCGAGAACTTGTTGTGCCTTGATCTAAGGCAATGATATATTTTTTTGACATAATTATTTATTTTTTTCAGATTTAAGTCCTTTTACTACTGCGAAAATTAAGACAAGAATTGCAATAATAACAACAATCCAATACTTTATTTGTAAATCATTTTTATATAACATTTGATATGCTGCACCACCTAAAAGGCTTCCAAAAAAAGGACCAAATATAGGTATTGGAGCGTATTTCCAATCAGAACTTCCTTTATTGTGAATTGGCATTAAAAAATGTGCAATTCTCGGACCTAGATCTCTTGCCGGATTGATAGCGTATCCTGTTGTGCCTCCCAAACCAAATCCGATAAGCATAATCAAAGCACCAACTACTAACGGATTCAAACCTTCAGTAAAATTATTTGTACCTATAAAAAGCAATGCAAAAACGAGCATTGCAGTACCTATCATTTCACTTACAAAATTATGAATGTATGAGCGGATGGCTGGTACCGTACTAAATACCGACAGTTTAGAAATTTTATCTTCAGTTTTTGACCAATGTGGTATATAATAGATCCATACTAGAGTGGCACCTCCAAAAGCACCTAGTATTTGTGCAATGATATAGCCTGGAACTTTCTCCCAAGGAAATTCACCAACAAAAGCAAGCCCTAAAGTTACAGCAGGATTAATATGCGCTCCACTTATACCACCAACTGCATAAATGGCAAAAGCGACAGTAATACCCCAAGCAACTACAATGGTATTCCACCCTGAATTTTCTGATTTAGAACCTTTTAAAAGTACACCTGCAACAACACCACCACCAAATAAAATAAGTATAAAGGTTCCTAAGAATTCTGCAACATATATTGACATATTATATAATTTTTAATCTAAAATATTTTAGTACATGACAAAAATCAGTTGGATTTATTAAATGTTTGGTCGAGCTCAGTCGAGACCTCTTCTTTAAGCCTTTTAGCAAAATAAGTTCTCGACTGCGCTCGAAATGACATTCTTGTAAAGGGTTAAAATTCAGACATTTATAAAATAGTAATATTTTTTGTCATGTACTAAGCTAAAATATATAATTTTTTCAAACTAATACGTCAAATCTGTATTGAATGCACAAAAACCCGGTTATGTTGATACTATATCAAGAATCTTGGACAAGTAATAAAAGAATCAAGAGGTTAGTGAAGTGCTAAAAGATTGATAACAATTTTTAGACAAAATCTCCGTTAAATTATTGAACTATAACTATAGACTTATATGAAACATTTTTTTTTACTTTTACTTTTTTTAACATTTTCTTTAATTTCTTGTTCTTCTGATGACGACACTGTAATACCTTCTCAAAATGATGTTACTTATACAAATGACATAAAATCAATTATTGATAGCAAATGTTTAAATTGTCATGGAAACCCTCTAGCAAATGGAGCGCCGATATCTTTAACGAATTTAGATGAAGTTAAAGAAGCTGTAATAAATAGTGACTTAATAGGCAGAGTAGAAGATGGTTCGATGCCACAAGGGGGTACTCGTTTAACACCAGCTCAGATACAAGCAATTAAAGATTGGAAAGCAGCAAATTATCCTCTATAAAAGACAATATTTTAGCTAGCTTATACTCCTAAATTTTATATTATAGGAAGTATTATTCTATTTATTTTTTCTTTTAAAGAAAAAATAAATAACAAATATAATAATTAATATGGCTAAAATATAAGGAAGTATTTTACCAACCGAACGGCCAATTTCATAACCTGTTTCATATGCAGGATCTCCTTTTTGTAGTATCATTTTACTTTTTCTTCAAAAATATACATTTTTTATGTACAAATTAGTAATTAGATTCTTTATGAATTTCGCTTTCTGGATGAAATGCCAACCAAACAAAAGAGAAATGATTACTATGCAGCTCTATTTGAAGTTGTTAACCTAACAATTTCCCAGAATAACAATAACCGGTGATATTCCATTTAGAACTAGTGTCGTGTCATGCCTCAAATGGTGAATAAGTCGCAGTTATTTTTTGAATTTTGCGAAATGATAAAAAATAAGCATAACCGTAGCTACGCGAGTTTTTTTATGATGAGTAAAAACGAAAAAGAACAAGATTGGTGCGTCATTTGAGGTGTGACACGACACTAGTTTCATTATCTATAAATATATCTCTTTTTTTTTTTTTGAAAGTCAAATGTTGTTTTTCAATGACAGCAAAAAGTTTAAAAGCAGATTTGGTATCAACCCAAGTGAATTGATGCGAATGAATTAATAGAGGTGCCCTTAATTTAGGTTAACCCGCATTATTCACGGGTTTTCGTTATGAAAAGTCAAAATACTAATAGATAAGGGAAACGCAGGAGTTTTTATAAGAGGAATTGCTTACCCAATTTTGGGTTATAAAAATTTTGAGCATTTCCTTAGATTGCAAGTAGTTTGGCTTTGGAATAGAACATCCGTGAATAATGCGGGTTAAGCTTCAATTTTAACTTTAGTGCCGCTAAAATCAGCATTGCCTGTTAGTTCGTCAATTTTATTGTTATTGGTTAAATCGTTTAAACTGACTCCTGCATTTTGTTGTGCAATTGAAATGTTAGTCCCTTTTCTGTGATGACCCCAACCATGAGGAATACTAACAACACCTTGCATCATAGTATCTGTTATTTCTATAGGAAGTTTTACTTGCCCTACATTTGACGTTACTGTAACAGTTTGACCATCTTCAATTTTAAGCATATGAGCATCGTTTGAGTGAATTAATAATGTACAACGTTTTTTGCCTTTCACCATTCGTTCGCTATTGTGCATCCAAGAATTATTAGAACGTAATTGTCTTCTACCTATTAATGCAAAAGGATATTCAGAAGCTGTTTCAGTTTGCGATTCATATAATTTAGTATCTAAACGCTCTAGATCTTTTATAAATAAAGGATGTGCTAATTCTATCTTTTTATCGGCAGTAAATAAACGTTCAGGTAATTGAGGCTTTAAAGCACCAAAATCTAATCCGTGAGGATGCTTTTTTAGTTCAGTAACTGATAGCTTAGGCTCTTTATAGCTACTAAATTGTAACATATAATCTAAGGTTTGTTCTAAATTCATCGGATTTTCTTGCCCGCTCAATCGTGATGTTAATTCTTTTAAAATTTCCCAATCGTGACGTTGTTCTTCATTTTTTTCAAAAAGAACTTCTGAATATTTTGCGGTATTTCGAATTGCAAACTGATGAAAAACCAAATCATATAATGGTGTTTCTAAACCTGTGGTTGTCGGTAAAATGATATCAGCATGTTTGGTAGTTTCATTGAGATAAATATCAATGGCAACCATAAATTCTAAGGATTCAAATGCTTCTTCTAGTCGCTTACCATTCGGAGTTGATAATACCGGATTCCCGGCAATGGTAATCATCGCTTTTATTTGATTATCGCCGGGGGTTAAAATTTCATCAGCTAGTGTAGCAACAGGAAATTCTCCTGTGAATTCAGGTAATTTATGAACATTACTTTGTCTTTTATTAAAACTGCCTGTTTTACCGGTCATTTTTGACATTCCTACAATATCAATTGCCGGCAGCGTAAAAAGTGCACCTCCTTCAACATCTAAATTACCGGTGATACAATTTAAAACGTTAACTAACCACTGACATAAACCGCCAAATTCTTGTGTAGAAAGTCCCATTCTTCCATAACAAACTGCAGTTTTTGAAGTAGCAAATTGATGTGCTAGTTGTTGAATGTCTTTTATGTTAATTCCTGTAATTTCAGCTACTTTTTTTGGAGGATATTGCTTTGTTATTTCTTTAATAGTTTTCCAACCATTTATATGGTCTTTTAAATGACCAGTTTGAGTCAAGTTCTCATCAAAAACTATAGGCAACCTCTTGAATTAATTCTTTGAATATCAAATAATTAATTGCATATTGTCATTATGAATAAATACAAAACATCTGGATCAATATCTTTATTTTCAGAGCATTACCGACTTGAGAAATTAAGT
>JAKISU010000145.1 GCA_021648445.1 Flavobacteriaceae bacterium | reverse complement strand
CAGAGCTAAAGTGATTGATTTCCTTGATAATCAAATTTGGATAAATGATGAATTCGAAAATAGATTAACCGATAATTTCCAAATCATTAAACCCAATTTTTCGGGTTCCTATCTGTAATGAGTATATCAAACATTGTGTGTCATTCCGTACAACACGAAAATGAAATTAACTTCTCTTGATAACGAACAAAGGAATTCGAAGATAAGGAAGAGAATTGAGTAAATTTATAAAAATACAACTAACTGATAATCTACAATTAATGCTGACGTTAGTCAGAATTACTAAATAAACTACAAAACAATTAATATGGACTTAACTACTTGGATTTCGTTTGTCGGAACTGTTCTCATTATAGGAATAACACCAGGACCAAGTGTTCTACTTGCTACAGCAAATAGTATGAATCATGGTATAAAGAAAACTACAGGAACGATTTTAGGTGATTTATCAGCAAATACCCTACAAATTACTTTGTCATCTCTTGGATTGGCATCTCTCGTTATCTCTTCAGGAGAAATTTTCAATCTTATAAAATGGATTGGCGTAGGTTATTTAATTTATATGGGAATAACTAAATTTATCTCAAACCCTAAAGTTGGTCAATTCAATAAAAAAGATAAAGAAAAGAGTTTTCTTAAACTTTATAGTGAAGGTTTTTTTATGTCTGCATCTAACCCTAAGGCAATAGTTTTTTTTGCTGCCCTTTTTCCATTATTTATTGACCCAAATTCAGTATTCATATCTCAAGTAGTAATACTTGGAATTACCTATTTAGCAATTGACGGAATTTGCTTATTATTTTACGTTAATTTTGCCTCTAAACTGAGAAAACATCTTGAAAGTCAGGAAAAAATTCATTTACAGAATAAAATAATTGGAACTTTGTTAATTCTTAGTGGTTTAATGTTATCGACAGTAAAACGTACAAATAATTGAAATAAAAACTACAGATAATTAATAACTAAAAAATCACCTTTAAACAAAAAAGGAATAGAATAACTGATTTTAATCGGACTTTTGACTGGAACTGTTTCTCATTATCTATGTTGGATTTTGCTGAGTATTGGAATGAATATTTGTTATTGGACAACTGGAAACTGTACGAGTTCATTAGGAGAGCCTCCTACAAAAATATGGCAAATGCTGATTTTCGGAATTGCAACGACTGGTTGGAGTTTATTATTCTATGGTTGGATAACAGTACTAAGTTCAATCGGAATAGGATTTTTAGTTGACAGAATAAACAAAAAAACGTTGCTTAACAACGTACAAAATTAATAGTTATGGTCTGTGTAACCCCAATAGCTATCGGGACAAAGTTTCGATATATTTACAACGGATTTTCCGTCAGGAAAATCCTCGCGTACTTAATCATTACCTAATCTTGCACAACCCGTTACCTGAAAACGGAAAACCAATTCTAGAAAATATATCAACAATAATTTGTACCGAACGGTCTGTTTGATTATATTTGCTGTATGAATTATAAGCATAACAAGGAATTGGTAATAAAAAAAGGAATAGAACTATTCTGGACCAAAGGATACCATAATCTGGGAGTTGACCAAATTTGCAGAGAAACAGGAATGACAAAAGGGGCTTTCTATAATTCATTCAAAAGCAAGGAACTTTTTTTACTGACAACTATAGAAAGTTATGGTATTTTAATTACAAATCATTTACAAACTCATTTATCAACTGATAAACAAAAGGCATTTGATAAATTACTCACTTTGTATAAAGAAATGTTACAGTCACAAACTGAAAATAATTACAAAGGTTGCTTGGTAAATAATATGATGTCTGAAATGGCAGTTTCAAGCACTTCCGTATCTTCTTTGACCGAAAGCCAGTTCAATAAATTTGTAAAAACTATTGAGCCTACTGTAAAAAAAGCACAACAAGATAACGACTTGACAAATTCAATAAACTCAATGCTTCTTACCGAATTAATCCATACTACATTTTTTGGATTATTAACAAGATCAAAGAGTGCAAAAACTCCTGGTCTAGTACTAATGGAATCATTTCTTTACACATTAAAAACTAAAAATATATGAAAGTAATTAACGAAATATGGGGCATTTATAGAACTTGTTGGAATGACACTAATTCAATTCAACGAACTGAAAAATTACAAAAAATTCTGACTGATGACTTTGAATACAGAGATCCAAACTTTGAAATAAAAGGTTATGTACAACTATCAGACTATATGAAACAATTTCAAGAACAATTTGAAGGTGCGTCATTTATCACCACAGACATCAATATTCATCACAATAGATGTTTAGTAAATTGGAATATGGTTAACGATAAGAATGAGGTTGTTAGCAATGGTACAAGTTTCGTTCTTTGCGAAAATAACAAATTAAAACAGATAACAGGATTTTTTAAAGAAAGTTAAAAGTTATGAATGTTAAAATGGACATAATCTACTCTTGGAATCAAAATAATAAAGTTACATTATACTTACTTGATAATATCGAGGAAGGTTGGTTACCTACAAAACTAAACGATAAAGGAAGAAGTATTGGCGAACAATTAGTACACATTAACAATATACGTTCTTTTTGGATTAGTAAAGTTGGTGAAAAAATAGACAAAAAATACGCAAATAATAAACAACAACTTGTTGACGCTCTTCATAAATCATCGCAAAAAATGAGTGATACTTTATCTCAATTATTTCAACAAGAAAGTATTAAAGGTTTTAAACCACATCCCACAGCTTTTTTTGCTCAAATAATTGCACACGAATCACATCACAGAGGACAAATAATGGCAACTATAACAAGAAACGATTTGAAAATAAATAAATCCGTTAATTTTGGTCTATGGAGTTGGAATAACAAATAAACATCGGAATAAAGCTAGCAGATAACAAAGTATCCAACTGATAAAAAAGGAATTAATGAAATTGACAGCTTAAAAGGGTATGAACTGTATGCTAAAAACTTAGATAGAGAAAACGAATTGTTTTATCAGGTAATCTTGTTTCAGGAAGATGGTGGATACTATATATTTATAGGCACTTATCTTAAAGGGAAAGAAAGTGCCCTAAAAGATATCCAGAAAATTATAATGAGATTTAAACGAAAATAGTACTCAAAAATAATGCCCCCCATTTGGGGACATTTATTTTTATCTACTTAGATTAAGCTTTTCCAAGTATTCTAAACATACCTGTTCCGCAAGTTGGGCATTTTCCTTTCATTGCTTTTCTACCATTTTTCATAGTAACTTCAGCGCCATCTTTTATTTCTCTTTTTGATTTACATTTTACGCAATATCCTTCCATAATTTTATAAATTTTGTTTTAATTAAAATTGGTTCTGCCACAAATATAGGTTTTCTGTTGTGAGTTAACAAATAAAATTTAATGCTATTGACCATACTTTTCACCAATCAATTGTTAATAAAATCAAAGTATTTAAAAAGGAAAGTATTAATAATAATCATTAATCAAACAAATCAGAAGATAAATAACGGTCACCTCTGTCGCAAATAACAGCAACTAAAACACCTTTGTCTAAGGTTTCTGCTAATTTTAAGGCAGCTATTACTGCACCACCACTGCTCATACCGGCAAAAATACCTTCTTCTTTAGCTAACCTCTTTGTCATTGCTCTGGCTTCTTGTTCGCTAACTTCAATGATTTGATCTACTTTTGAAGCATCAAAAATTTTTGGAAGATATTCTGTGGGCCATTTTCGTATTCCGGGAATTTTTGAATTATCAGCAGGTTGAACTCCCACAATCTGTATGTTACTATTTTGTTCCTTTAAAAAAGTAGAAACACCCATGATGGTGCCGGTTGTGCCCATAGCAGAAACAAAATGCGTAATACTGCCTTCAGTATCTTTCCATATTTCGGGTCCGGTTGTTTTATAATGTGCCTTCCAGTTATCATCATTTGCAAATTGGTTGAGCATAATATATCCACCTTTGGCAACTTTTTTATCAGCATAATCTCTTGAACCTAAAATTCCGGTATCAGCAGAAGTCAATATTACCTTAGCTCCATAAGCTTGCATCGTTTGAATACGTTCTTTAGTTGAATTTTCAGGCATTACAAGTTCAATATCAATATTATATATATTAGCGATCATCGCTAAAGCAATACCTGTATTACCACTGGTAGCTTCAATGAGTTTATCACCTTTTTTAATATCACCTCTATCAATTGCAGATTTGATCATATTATAAGCCGCACGATCTTTTACACTACCCCCGGGATTGTTACCTTCTAACTTTAGTAGAAGTGTAATATTTTTGTTTTTGATTAACTGATTTGCTTTAATCAAAGGTGTATTTCCTATATATTGTAAAAAACTTTTTGTTTCCAAAACTATTAGCTGTTTTTAGGTTTTAATTTTGTTTCAGAAGTGTGATATACCAATGAATTTTTAGGAATAGATTCTGTTATCCAAACATTTCCACCAATAGTACAGTTTTCACCAATAATAGTTTCACCTCCTAAAATAGTTGCGTTTGCATAGATGGTAACATTATTTTCAACTGTTGGGTGTCTTTTTATATTTTTCATATCCTTAGAAACTTGTAAAGCACCCAAGGTAACTCCTTGATAAATTTTCACATGGTTTTTAATAATAGTAGTTTCACCAATCACAATACCTGTACCATGATCTATAAAAAAGTGTTTGCCAATTTTTGCACCGGGATTGATGTCAATTCCAGTTAACCGATGCGCATATTCACTCATTAATCTGGGTATTAGTGGCATATCTATTTGATAAAATTCATGACTAAATCGATATACAGCTATCGCATAAAACCCGGGATAAGCCAGATATACTTCTTCTATAGTATTTGCCGCGGGATCATTGTCTAAAATTTCTTGAGCATCTAAATTAAGTTTTTCAATAATTTCAGGTAATTTAGTGAGAAATGCTTTCCAAACTACTTCACAAGAAATTTCTGGATCAAAACAAGCGATGGTTGTAATTTCATCAAAATCTTTCCCTAGCTGTTTTATGTTTTCATCGATAGAGATGTTAGCATCAAAAAGCGTATGAAATAGTTTGTCTGTAAAAGCTTCTGTTTTTATTTTAAGACTAAAATCAAGATTAGGTCTTATTTTATGAGCTTGTATTTTTTTTATAATAGAATCTAATGACATAAATTTTAAAAGGTATATATTTATTAGTGTTACCCGTTTTACATTTTAAGATTGTTCTCGATACAATTTTCTATCGAAAATCACTCGAATAGACACCCATCTTTATATAATTATTTAAAATGCACAACGAGTTAGTGTTTTTAGTTTGTATTAACACATTTTATAAGATGGAGATAATAATAAATTCCAAATGACAAGCACCAAATAACAAATTTATTTGCCCCGAGTATTCGGGATTGGGAATAGTTTTTTATTAGCTTTAGTTTAAAAAAATTACCATTCCTTACAAACTTCTTTAAATGGGACTCTAAAGCGTTCTCCGTAAACACCTTCAGGTTTTCTGATACCACAACCAATTACCATATTTATTTCTGCACCAAAAGGTAAGTTCAATAAACGTTTAATTCTTGAAGTATCTGTGCCTTCCATTGGGCAAGTGTCATAACCAATTGCTGCCATACTTAGCATAAAGGTTTGTGCAGCCAAGCCTGCACTTTTATGAGCAACAATACGCATATCTTTATTTCTAACCTCTCTGTACATAGGTCTGAATAATCCGATTAGTGTAACCATGAAGTACTTTAACCATCCGAAAATTCCTAAAAAATCAGCATAGGTAAACGGAATTAATTTTCCGTAATAATTTCTGATTACTTTCTCTCTACTACTTCGCTCAGATTTAGGTTTCGATGTATACAAAGAATCAACATGCTTTAAATTTGCTTTTACTCGTTTTTTCCATAGATCTTTACGAACAACTACAACAACTAATTGTTGTGCAGTTTTAGCAGCATTTTGGTCAAAACAATATGGTATCATTTTGTTTTTAATGCTTTCAGAAACAATATGGTGAAATTCCCATAATTGCATATTGCTACTGTTAGGAGCTAATACGGCTTGTTTGATACATTGTCTTACTTTTTCAGTATCAATGGCTTTTTCAGAATCATAAACTCTTACAGAACGCCTGTAGTTAATGGCATCTGAAACACTCTTTTCTTCAATCATTAAAATGTATTTTAAAATTAGTACCTCTAAAAATAATTAAAACTATACTTTGATGATTTTTGTTCTTAGTTTTTTCAACCCATTCTAAATAACAAATTTCAATCCCGAATACTTGGGACAAAATACAAATAAATCACAAATAATTTTCAATAACCATAAACACTTTTATGATGAATTTGATATTTGGAATATTTAATATTATTGGGGATTTGTTAGTTGTTTTTTTGTGCTTATTAAAGAAATCATATTAGCAATTAGAACCCATTGAATTTAGGTCTGTACTACTTTAGTTTCTAGTTGAAACTTGATAATTCTTGCATTCATATGGTTGAACCATAAAGGAGGTATTAATGAAAGCACCATCATACCCGGATAACCTGTTGGCATTTGTGGACTTTCAGGTAACGATTTTAGAACCTGATAAGGTTTACTGCCATTATAATGATGGTCAGAATGCCTAGATAAATTGAATAGTAACAATTTACCGATAATATGATCAGAATTCCATGAATGATGATGCCTTACTTTTTCATAGCGCCCATGTTCATTCTTTTGACGAACCAAACCATAATGTTCAATATAATTAACAGTTTCAAGTTGTAGAATTCCAAATATACTCATTACAGATAGGAACCCGAAAAATTGGGTTTAATGATTTGGAAATTATCGGTTAATCTATTTTCGAATTCATCATTTATCCAAATTTGATTATCAAGGAAATCAATCACTTTAGCTC
>JAKISU010000144.1 GCA_021648445.1 Flavobacteriaceae bacterium | reverse complement strand
AGAGCTAAAGTGATTGATTTCCTTGATAATCAAATTTGGATAAATGATGAATTCGAAAATAGATTAACCGATAATTTCCAAATCATTAAACCCAATTTTTCGGGTTCCTATCTGTAATGAGTATATAGAGGCATTGAAGATGGTTATTTAGATAGACATATTAATACTGAATCTGTAGCAGAATTTATCATCAATTCTTTAGAAGGTGTTAGAACATTAAAAAGAACTACTAATAATAAATCATTATTTTTTAATTATATAGAACAATTTAAAAATTATTTAGATACAATAAAGATTTCTAAAGAAGAAAAAGAATTGAAACGGTATTACTTAGATGATACTTTAGTTGAATAATAAATTACACCCTCTAATATCTGAATGGTCGAATCTACCTAAGACTTCAAAAGTACCGTCATTGTATGTTTTACCCAAATCTTGTGTAGCAATAAATGAACAGGAATTAATATTTGCCAAGTCTATTATATTGATACCGCCCGTTTTTTTATGCGGTAATAATTGTAAGGCATCTTCTGTATCGCGTATCAAAATTTTCATCCATGGTGGTGTTTTAAAAACACCATTACCGGTTGAATATACCTGACTCAACAACTCTGTCATTCCGTATTCAGAATGAATATCAGTAACTCCAAACCCTTTTTTTAATTTATTGTGTAATTCGGCTCTAATGAGCTCTTTTCGCCTGCCTTTCATACCACCGGTTTCCATTATAATGGTATTTTTTAATTCAAACTGATATTTTTCTACCAAATCTAACAAGGCAAATGAAACACCAATTAATAAAACTTTTTCTCCACTGGTATCAAGATCTATTAATGTTTTTTTCAACTCAGACAAATTATCTAAATAAAATCCGTTTTTAGGCTTATTTGACTTTTTAATCAAATCATCTACCATATATATCAATGATGAGCCTTCTCGTTCTAAATAGGAAGGTAATAAAGCTAAAATGGTATAACCTTTAACGTTTCCGTAAAAATGTTCAAAGGCTGTTATATAGCTCTTTTCATAGATAGAAATATCAGTAACATAATGTTTACTGGTTAAACTCCCGGTAGTCCCGGAACTAGAAAAAACTTGTTCAATGCTGTTTGTATTACTAATAATTTTATGTGATTTAAAAAATTGTATTGGTAAAAAAGGAATTTTATCAATAGTTTTAATAGCGTTAATATCAATATTTAGGTGAGATAAAAATTGTCTGTAGACTAAGTTATTTCTGGCTTGATGTTTAAAAACAACTAATGCAAATTTTTCAAAATTGGTTGAGGTTTGTATAGAAAAGAGTTTATTTATCTGCATAAAAACTATAAATTACTACAAAAATAGCTTAATTATACGCAACCCTATATCATTTTTAGTATCTTAAACATAAAATAGGAAACATTATGAGTAAGAATTTCTTAGTAACAATTTTAATTATTTCTACACTTTTTTCGTGTAGTTTAAATGATGATGGTAACTCAAATTTGAGATTAAAAACATTACCAATAAAAGAAGCTGTTGTACCAGCAGAATTTATATTTGGTCAATCGTACACTTTAAAAGTTATCTATGATTTACCTAGTAAATGTCATTCATTTCATAATTTATTTTATCAATATGAAGGTACTTCTAGGGTTGTAGCGGTTAACTCTATTGTTAATATTAATTCAGTATGTGCTGATACTTTAATTGAAAAAGAATATGATTTTAGAGTAAGAGTAACACAACATGAAGATTATACCTTTAAATTTTGGAAAGGTAAGGACGATAACGATCAAGATATTTTTGAGAATATTTTAGTGCCGGTACTAGAACCATAAATTAAATCAAAATATGAGTTTAGAAAAACTCATTAATAAATGTAAGCGAAAAGATATAAAAGCGCAATCAGAAATTTACCAGTTATTTTCAGGTAAGTTATTTGCGTTGTGCCTTAAATATTCGAGAAATTATCAAGAAGCTCAAGACAATTTACAAAACGGATTTATTACAATTTTTGATAAGATAGAACAGTATAATTATAAAGGTTCATTTGAAGGGTGGTTAAAGCGAATTATTATTAATACTGCCCTACAAACCTATAGAGAAAAAAATGTATTAAATCTGGTTACTGAAGAAATACCAGATAAGGTAGAAATTGAAATTGATGACGAACAAGTTTCTCTCGATTTTTTATTAAAACTAATTCAAGAATTGCCTGATAGATATAGAATGGTTTTTAATTTATATGTGTTAGATGGTTATCCTCACAAAGAGATTGCTAGTATGCTGAATATCTCTGAAGGAACCTCTAAATCAAATCTCTCTAGAGCGAGGGTAATTTTAAGAAATAAGATTGAATCAAACCAATCTCAAGTAAAAAAAAATGAAGCGTTTTAAATAATGGACGAAAAGAAAAATATAGATAGATTATTTCAAGAGAAATTCAAAGATTATGAAATTTCTCCTGACCCTTCAGTTTGGAAAAATATTGAAGGACAACTTATGAAAAAGAGGAAGAGAAGAATTATACCGCTGTGGCTGCAAATTGGTGGCGCAGCGGCAATTCTGCTATTGTTGGTCTCTACAGGTTTTTGGGTTTATAATCAAAACACAAATACAATAGAGCAACCAAACCAAATTATTACAGATATAGATCAACCTGATCAAACAGAACAGAAAACACCATCATCAGTCAAGGAAGACAATATTATTACTTATAAAGCACCTGAAACTAACCAAGAAGAAAATAACATTACTAAAACCAATCAATCTAGAGGTCATAAGACCAAAAGCAATAATATAGCAAACAAATTTATTAGTAAAGAAAAAGAGACTAAGAATTCTTCTAAAGAACAAATAGCTATTTCTAAGGCTCAGAAAGATGGTATAAATCCTCAATTTGAGAAACTAAATAAAACGGATGTAACTAAAATAACTGATGTTATCAAAGAAAAATCAAATACTAAAAAAACGTTTATAGTTCAGGAAGAAACAATAACCAAACAAGAGAATATTAAAAACGATATTCAAAAAGAGATTGAAAAAAGAACAGAAGAAGTAATTATTGCTGAAAATGCTATAAATAAATGGTCGGTTGGTTCAACTATAGCACCGGTATATTATAATACATTAAGTAGTGGTTCGCCTATAGATCTTTCATTAGCAAATAATGATAAGAATAGTAATGGTTCAGTTTCTTATGGATTAAAGGTAAACTATAAATTATCTGACAGACTAAGTTTACAATCAGGTATCAATACGCTAGAATTAGGTTATTCTACCGAAAACGTAACAACTTTAGTATCATCATCACTGTTAGAAGGGTCAAATACTAATATTAATACTAATATTGATGACGTTTCTATTGTTGCATTATCAACAATATCTCAAAATACAGATACGTTCAATCAAAGATCTTCTTTTGATGTATCGGGTACTTTAGATCAATCATTAAGTTATATCGAAATTCCTTTAGAAGCTAAATACAATATTTTACAAAAAAAAATAGGTGTTAATGTGATAGGTGGACTTAGTACTTATTTTTTGTATGAAAATAAAGTTTCAATTACTTCTTTTGGTAAAACGTCTACACTAGGCGAAGCTTCTAATATTAATTCATTGAATTTTAGTGGAAATTTAGGAGTAGATTTTGACTATGACATCAGTAAAAAATTATACATAAACGTATCACCTATGTTTAAATACCAATTTAATACATTTTCTAAAAATTCAGGCGGATTCAAACCATATTATTTAGGTGTTTATACAGGTTTAAATTTTAGGTTTTAGTTGGTTAATTTTGTTTGGTTGGTTGCCAGACATGTAAAAAGCCGAATATTTATATTCGGCTTTTTTTGGTGAAAATTTATAACCTGAGTTCGCCCTAAGGAATTGTTTAATTATTAAAAAACAAAATAGCTCTGAATGATTTTTAAATCTCTTCAGAGCTTCTTGTGTGTTAATAAATTAGATGCCTTTTTTAAAATATTAGTTTTTAACTAATGTTTTGTAATTTTTTACTTTAAGTTCAGCCAGTACATTTAACGCTTCTTCAATATAAATATCTTTAGATAAGTTTTTATGCCAAACTTTACGTTTGTCTGCCAATACAGAGTCTTTTTCTAATAAGGGTAGTTCATGCATTGGAGATATAAAACTAAGGTTGTTTTGATAATCGTATATCGCTTTAAATTCCTTACTTTCTTCATCTCTCTTTTCTATATCTTTTTTGTATTCACTATATTTTAAATAAATAGTAGTATCATCTCGACCTTGTTTTAACCATTTTGCATTTTTATCAATAAGCATAAATTGAGGGTTATTACCAACTCGTTTTTTACTATTGTTTACCACATCATCAAAATTTTCATACCCTTTCCAAGAAGTATAGTCGGCTTTTTCTATTTTATCCCATCCTAAAGGGTTATCTTCGTCACGTTCACCAATATTCATAAATGAATATCTACCAGGTAATTTTATATCCGGTTCAACACCTTTTAATTGAGTAGACCCTCCATTAACTCTATAAAATTTCTGAATTGTCATTTTTAAAGCTCCTAAATCTTTAGAATATTTATAGTAATTATTAAGTGGTAATATATTTTGTACAGTACCTTTACCAAAAGTTTGTTTACTACCAATAATTACGGCTCTGTTATAATCTTGCATAGCAGCTGCAAAAATTTCTGAAGCTGATGCCGACAACTCATTTACCAGAATTACTAGTGGTTTATTCCATTGAATTTTTTTGTCTTTATCAGAACGAACTCTAGGTTTACCTTCTCTATATTTTACTTGTACTATTGGTCCGTCTAGGATAAATAATCCTGCAATATCAATAGCTGTCTCTAAAGATCCGCCTCCATTATTACGTAAATCTATTACTAAGCCTTCTACTTTTTCTTGTTTTAGTTTTTCAATTTCAAATGCCATATCGGTAGCTGAATTTCTAAAATTCTTTTCAGAAAAATCTATATAGAACTTAGGTAAATTTATAACTCCGAATTTTCTTTTACCTTTTTTAACAACACTTGATTTAGCAAAAGTTTCATCTATTATAACAATATCTCTAATGATAGAAATGGTTTCAATTGTTCCGTCTATTTTCTTTAAAGTTAGTCTTACTTCAGTCCCTTTTTTACCTTTAATAAACTCTATGGCATCATCTAAACGCATTCCAACAATATCTAAAGGTTCTTCACCTGCCTGCGCTACTTTTAAAATAAGATCTCCTACTTCTAATTCACCTGATCTCCAAGCCGGTCCGCCAGAAATAAGTTCAGAAACTTTCGTGTAATCTCCTTTTTTTTGCAATCTAGCACCAATGCCTTCTAACTTGCCCGCCATGTCTATATCAAACTTCTTTTTAATTTTTGGGGCAAAGTATGTAGTATGAGGATCAAACTCTTCTGATATACTATTTACAAAAACAGAAAACCAATCTGTTTCATCTAAATCATCAAAACGATTGAATGTTTCCTCCATCCCTTTTAAAGTAGCTTCTCTGGCTTCTTTTTCTATTTCTTTAAATGATTTTATCGTATAATTATCATCATCTTTTTTCTTATCAGCTTCAGTTTCCATTTTATCATATAAACGAGATATTGTAATTAATTTTAGATGTTTTTGCCAATTTATAATTAATTCAATTTCATTTTTAGGAAACTTTTTTTTATCATAATCAACATCAAAAGTTTCATCTTTATTGAAGTCAAACGGATATTTTAAAATCTCTTTATAGAATCCTTTAGCTTCTTGTATACGTCTAGCATATTTTGTGTACACAAGGTTATAAAATGTTAAATCTTCATTTTTAATCTGATCATCTATTTTATCTTCATATATAGAAAATTCTTGAATATCTTCTTTAGTAAAGAAACGTCTTGTTGGATCTAAGTTATCAATAAAATCGTCAAAAACAGCTTTAGAAAATTCGTCATCTAAGTCTTGAGGTTGATAATGACCTTGTGTAAGTGCATATTTTATTAATCCTAAAAGTATTTTATCTTTCTCAGGATCTGGTTTTTGTTTGATTGTAAAACTCAACAATATGCCTGCCAATAAAAGTATCGGAAGTATAATTCTATAATTTGATTTCATAAATTCAATTGCTTTTTTCATGTTGATAATACATTATACTCAACACATATAAATTTTTAGGTTTTTTTTCTCTACGTTAAAATTTTAAACCATAACTATGGTTATGCTTGAAAATTATGTCTTGATAAAGAAAAAAATAAATTCGTCAAAATTCTAAAACACCTATTAAGTGTTGAGTATATCAAACCACTAAAATAGTGCCAAATATTAACTTTTTAATGGTTTTAACAGATTTTTTGTATATACCTCTAAACGCTTCTTGCGTCATTTTATTCTTTTAAACCTGAGTTCGATTATTAATAATTACCACAGAAGCCTAAAAAATAGTAAGATTTGTGCTAAAAAACATACAAAACTAACTAGTTAATTTAAGAGTTTTATAGTGCTAAGATTGCTGTTTGTTAGGCTTTTCTTTAGAATTATCGGAAACTCTCAATATACTTCGTTATTTTTTCTTGAACTAACCCATTAGTCCTTCTAAAAAATGTCTTGTCTATTGAGTTTTCTAATAACTGTGCGTTTTATTTATAATCGAACTCAGGTTTTCATTAAAAATATTCCAAATTTGAGTTACTGAACCGTCGTCATTGTTAGTCCAAGTTATTTGGTTATAGTACTTCCCTTTTTGACCATCAATTAACTTGCTTTTTAAAATCATTTTACCTTCAGAATAGTTTCCTTTTAACACCAAACTAAACCCTGAATTATCTACCCAAACTTGATTCCATGTACTATCATATCATTCTTATCATAATAATTATAACTATACTCATTACAGATAGGAACCCGAAAAATTGGGTTTAATGATTTGGAAATTATCGGTTAATCTATTTTCGAATTCATCATTTATCCAAATTTGATTATCAAGGAAATCAATCACTTTAGCTC
>JAKISU010000143.1 GCA_021648445.1 Flavobacteriaceae bacterium | reverse complement strand
GAATTTGAAAGTTTTACTGTAAAATCAACAGATTCTCACTACATTTTAAATATAAATTTCTCAAAAAAAATAAAATTGGGTTCTTGTTTTTTGAGAAAACTAAAAAAATCAATTTTTAGAACCCACCAATAGTATAGATGGTACTGGTAAAACATTAATACCTGCCTTAACTAATGCTCATGTGCATGTTTGGTCTCCGACTTCACTACAAGAAGCTGCTAAGGCAGGAGTTATAAATGTATTAGATATGCATGGTGTAGAACAATATCAAGGTATGTTAAAGGCATTTAAAGATTCTACAAATTATGCAAATTATTTTGTAGCAGGTGCGGCTGCCACAACCCCGGAAGGTCATGGTACTCAATATGGTTTCCCAACACCTACCTTAACTAAACCTGAAGAAGCAAAACAATTTATTAGTGATAGAGTTGCAGCTAAGGTTGATTATATTAAAATAATTGTAGAGCCGTGGAAGAAAACACTATCACATGAAACAGTTAAAGCTTTGATAGATGAAGCGCATAAGCAAAATAAGGTTGTAGTAGTTCATATTTCTAAAGTTGATGATGCTCATAAAGTGCTCAATAATAATGCAAATGGATTAGTGCATATTTGGTGGGATGAATTGTTGTCTGAAGACAAATTACAGCAATTATCAAAAGAAAAGAATTTTTTTGTAATTCCTACTTTATTAACTTCTATAAAGGCAACAGCAGGTATTAAGCAAGGTAACCCGAATGCTGTATTTCTTTCAGAAAAGCAGATGAAATCAGAAGTTAAAAGATTATATGATGCCGGCGTTCCTATTTTAGCAGGAACAGATCCTCCAAATATGCAAATTAATTATGGTACAGATTTACATAAAGAATTAATTCTATTATCAGAAGCTGGTATTCCCACTATTGATATATTAAAAGGAGCAACATCTATACCAGTAAAAAGGTTCAAATTGGGTAAAAAAGGAATGATTAAAGAAGGCTATATTGCTGACCTAATATTAATTGATGGAAATCCTTTAAAAGAAATAAATGATATTGGCAACATCAATACAGTATGGAAAGCCGGTAAAAAAGTTAGTTTAAAATGAATATATTAATTATTATTATAAAACAAAACATCAGAAACCAAATCAACAATGAACATAATTATTATAGAAGACGAAAAGCCTGCAGCTAGACGACTTAACAGAATGTTGCAAGATCTAAATATTGAAGTAAATGCAATGTTATATTCTGTAGAAGAATCTATAGTATGGTTTCAGACAAATGAACATCCAGATCTGATTTTTTTAGATATACAGTTGTCAGATGGACTGTCTTTTGAGATCTTTGAATCTATTGAAGTGAAAAGCGCAATTATTTTTACTACAGCTTATGATGAATATGCTTTACAAGCATTTAAACTAAATAGTATAGATTATCTGTTAAAACCTATTGATAATGAAGACCTTGAAACTGCTGTAAACAAATATAAGGAGAGAATCTCAGAAAAACAGCCTGCTTTTATTGATTTTAGTGATATTAAAAAATTACTTGGCAGTCAGCAAGAACAGGAATATAAAAAAAGGTTTACTGTTAAAGTTGGGCAACACTTAAAGATGATAGTTATCAATGATATTGAATGCTTTTATAGTGAAAACAAAGGTACTTATATCCATACTTCTGAAGGTAGAGACTACTTAATTGATTTAACATTAGAACAGTTAGAGAATGAATTAGAGCCTCAAACTTTTTTTAGAGTGAATCGTAAATTCTATATCAATATCAATGCTATAAAAGATATGATTTCATACACAAATTCCAGATTACAAATTAAGCTAAAATCATATACAGAACAAGAAGTTATAGTAAGTCGTGAGCGCGTTCGTGATTTTAAAGATTGGTTGGCTTAGTTTAAGACTTAAGACTGTTGACTGAAACAAGTTTTGAATAATTCGGGTTAAAGACTAAAGATATTTTTATTTGTAAAATATTTATTTAACGGCTTTTCCTAACTACGATATTGATTACCAAAACATTACTGATATTGTTAAAGAGCCAGATATACCTTACGGGCAAGAATATGTAAGCTTATTGGCAAGGCAAGGTAAAATAGATACTCATAAAAGAAGGTAGAAACTGGGTAACTACAAAAAAGGCTATTATTGATTATATAAACTTAAGAAAGAGAAAATAAACTCGATCTTGAATTTTTGATGTCATTAGTCTTAGTTTTCAAAAAAACTAAATACACTACCTCCATAACGTTTACAATAGCTAAAATGTTTATTCTTAGATAGATCAGTATCCTTTGAATGTTCAATGATTAAGAGTCCGTTTTCATTTAACATATCTTTTGAGAAAATTGATGTAGAAATAGCTAAAAATTGTTCATCTTCAAAATTATAAGGCGGATCGGCAAAAATAATATCAACTTTCAGATTGTTTTTTTCTAAAAATTTATAGACATCACTTTTAATGACATTAATATTCATATCTAACTCTTCAGAAATAGAACGAATAAATTTTATACAACCATAATGTTTATCAACGCTAATAATATGCTGTGCTCCACGTGAAGCGAATTCAAAACTAATGCTACCAATACCTGCAAACAGATCAATGATAGATAAATCTTCAAAATAATATAAATTATTTAAGATATTAAATAGGGCTTCTTTGGCAATATCTGTGGTTGGGCGAGTTGGTAGTTTTTTTGGAGCGTTGATACGCCTGCTTTTATATTTACCGGATACAATGCGCATTAATATTGATTTAACAGAGTGTAATACTTTCTTTTATCCATTTCTGTAAAAGTATCATCATATAGATATTTAGACCTGTTTTCAAGTAAACTCACATTTCTAATATAAGTGTAGGCTATCTTGTATAGTTCATCATCTTTTTCAATATTACCAAATAGCATCAATTCAAATTTTTCGGGATTTAACTTTAATTGTTCTGCAGTAAATAATACATAATAAATAAAATCTTCTTTAGTTGAAAATTCAAATGTATTGTACAATTGTAGTTTTTTGTTTGCGATAACTATAAGTTCAAAGTGATTATTATTTATATGAGCAAACATATGTGGTACTAAACTGTATTTATAAATACTCAACAAACTATCAATAAGTATATTAGAGTAGTGTTTAAAATCAAACTCTTTAAACTGATCTAATAAAAAGTTATTGATATTAGCATATGGAATATAAACTGAGACAATGTCATGATTTTTTATTTCATCATATACTAAATAATCACTCACATAAACTTTGGTATTAAAGTTTACATAATCTTTTAATTTTTCTTCATCAAATAAAGGTTTGGGTACCAATGTAGATAATTCATTGATATGACTTACATTAACAGAGTGATATTTTTTTTGAAGAAGTTCTTCCCCTTTAAAAACTTCAGCAATATTTTCTAATAGTTTTTGAGGAGAATTATTACTTTCTTGAAAAGTGTATTCATGTAAAGTAGTAAATGTCTTACTTTCTTTATCTAAAATACAAAAAGAAAATCCATCCAAACTAAATTGGATGGATAAATGACTACTTTCTAGATTATCTATATCTATTATTCTATTTGTTTTTATCTTTTTCTTCGTCTGTATCATAAATTGGAGGCCAGTTACCACTCGTTTTCACATTTTCTAAAGATCCTACAGAAATATATGCACCTTTAACTTCAGGGCCACCTAAAGCCTCTTTTTCTTGTCTTATATAATCTATATTTAAACCTTTTAAAACAATAGCTTTGTCAACTTTAGCCTCAAAAACGGAAGCCTTAACGCCTTGTACTTTTTCAATAAAACCGGTTTTTATTTCAAATTGAGCGTCAGTTCCGGGTACATTAAACATACTTTTATAATCTCTACCTGCAAAGCTTGCCCTTACATCTTTAAAACCAATAGTGTCAACTACTCTTTTTTCAACATCAACTGTAATAGCTCCTCTTTGCTCAGTTACCACAATATTTTTAGTTTCTGTAATTGCAAATTTAGCTGTATCAATAAATTGAATTAGGTTAGCAGATTTATCAGTAAATTTACCGGTAACATCTTTATGAGCAATCTCCGCATCACGTATCATTTTTAAATGATCAATTACTTTGGCATATTTGATTTTCTTTTGCTCATTAAATTTTATAGGTCCCATTACACCATCATAAATTTTATATCCTAAAAAGGCTATTATAACCCACAAAAATATAGAGATTAAGGTTCTAAATTTTTTAGGAACAAAATTTACTATTGCTTTAGCAATAAAGTAAAAAGCAATTATACCTACAACAAAGGCTATTAGTATTACAATCATTTTATTTTTTTTAAATGGTTATACGCAAATCTACAAAATTTTTTCAATGGTTAAAACTTTTAAGCATAAATCAATTTGTACCTTTGAATTTTTACTCATATTAATTGATGATAGACAGCCCAAAACAATTATATAACATCTTAATTGAAAAGTTCCCTTTTACTCCTACAACAGTTCAAGATGATTTGTTAGATATGTTGTCGGAATTTATTTTTGATAAAGATAAAAGAAAGTTGTTTTTACTAAAAGGATATGCAGGTACAGGTAAGACTACTATTATAGGTACCGTAGTAAACAACCTTTGGCATGTAGGTTTAAAATCAGTATTATTAGCACCAACTGGTAGAGCTGCAAAAGTCATCGCAAATTATTCAAACAGACAAGCCTTTACAATACATAAAAAGATATATCATCCACGTAAATCAAAAAATGGAGGTGTCTCTTTTGTTTTACAAGCCAATAAGCATACAAATACTCTTTTTATTGTAGATGAAGCTTCTATGATACCTGATAGAACTGCAGATGCTAAATTTTTTGAAAATGGCTCATTATTAGATGATCTATTGTCTTATGTATATTCCGGTAAAAATTGTAAACTCATTTTTATAGGCGATACGGCACAGTTACCTCCGGTAAAGTTAGAAATGAGTCCTGCTTTACAAGCTGATACCCTTGAATTACAATATGATAAAAATGTAATTGAAGTTGAATTAGATGAGGTAATGAGGCAGCATCAAGATTCAGGCATTTTAGCCAATGCTACTCAATTGAGATTGTTATTGGATGAATATACTACAGGTGATTTTAAGTTTAAGTTAGATTTTCCGGATATTATCCGTTTAACGGATGGATACGACATAGAAGATGCTATTACTTCAGCTTATGACAACGAAGGAGTTGAAGATACTGCCTTTGTTGTCCGTTCTAATAAAAGAGCCAATCTATATAATCAACAAATACGCGGTAAAATACGTGGACAAGAAAATGAAATTGCTGTAGGAGATTATGTTATGGTAGTTAAAAATAATTATTATTGGTTAGAGGATAGCTCTTCGGCAGGGTTTATAGCCAATGGCGATATTTGCGAAATACTTCAAATATTTAAGTATAAAGATCTATATGGATTTAGATTTGCTGAGGTGAATCTTAGAATGATTGATTATCCCAATCAAAAACCATTTGAAACCGTTATTTTATTAGATACCTTAACCAGCGAAACCCCATCACTTTCTTATGAAGATTCTAACCGATTATATCAAGAGGTTACAAAAGATTTTGCTGATGAAAGATCTTCCTATAAACGATTATTATCTGTAAAAAAGAATAAATACTTTAATGCCTTACAAATAAAATTCTCTTATGCTATGACCTGTCATAAATCACAAGGAGGTCAATGGAAAACAGTATTTATTGAGCAGCCTTATTTACCGGAAGGGCCAAATATTTCATATTACAGATGGTTGTATACTGCAATAACCAGAGCACAAGAAAAACTATATTTAATTGGCTTTAAAGATGATTTTTTTGAAAAATGATTTGTGGATGGAATGGTATTACTATTAGCTAGATTGTATAATAAAGAGTATTAAACCCCAAGGCAAGCCTTGGATTCAATAATAGGAATCGACCCAAGGGTCGAGGTATTAAACCGAGATCCCGCTGATCCCGATAGCTATCAGGAGCGGGATTAGTTCGACTAACTAAAAAATCGAAATTAATTTTTTAGAGTCTCACGAATAAACGAATGAGTTAAATTTTGGAAATAGGAATCAATTTTTTATTAATTAGTGGTATCGTTATCAATGCCATTATAATATGGTTACTAACAAAAACTAACAAATCTGAACTACCTCAAAGAATATTGATTATAATTTTTACGTGTATTATTTTTTTTATGCTCAATTATTATGCTGAATTAAATAAGTTAAAATTTTTATATATACTAACTTTTAATATAGCAGATGTCGTTTCAATTGCTATAGCTCCATTCTTTTATCTTTATGTAAAATCTCTATTTGAAGATAAAGAAGTTATAAAAAAGAATCTAATTCATTTTATTTATCCAATAGTCTATTTAGTAATATTTTCAATTCCTATATTAGTATTTTCAATAACTAAAGTAAGATTGATTCCATTTGTTGAAAAGATTATTAATGTAAATAAAATTGTTTATGTTTATGAAGATATTTATCTAATTATCTATTTAGTAGTAACCTTATTTTTGTTAAAAAGATATAGTACTGCGACAAAATCAATTTATTCAAATTTAAAAAACAAAGAATTGCTTTGGGTGAAGTATTTGCTCTTAGGAACTTTGATAATTATTATTGTTGATGCGTTTATATTTATTTATGATTTTAATTATCCAAACACTAATTTTGAAAGTGATTTTGTAACGGTAATTTTGGTTGTAATCTTTCTGTACTTTTTAGGATATTATGGTGTAAAACAATCTAAGATACTGGTACCAGAATTTTTATTGAACCCGGTCAAAAATAATAAAATTCGAACCACTTTAATAAATATGAATACCGTTGAGATTAAACAACATATTTCAAAAATTAATACAGTCTTGACGACTAAAGAATTATTTTTAGATGAAGATTTAACATTAAGGCGGGTTCTAAAAATTGATTTTTTTAGTTTTCTCAAAAAACAAGAACCCAATTTTATCTTTTTTGAGAAATTTATATTTAAAATGTAGTGAGAATCTGTTGATTTTACAGTAAAACTTTCA
>JAKISU010000142.1 GCA_021648445.1 Flavobacteriaceae bacterium | reverse complement strand
AAAGTTATGTTTTTCTGTAAAAAGGCAAAAAATTCAACCATAGCCTTTGTTACGGTTTTATTTTTTAACGCATTTAAAGGAAGAAAGAACGAGTCAAAAAACCGAAAGGCTGTGTGGTTTGGGTATAACACAAACAATGATTTATCAAAGGCTTTGTAATGTTTTATGTATATTTGTTGTAGTAATAATTGCACAAAATCATGAAAACAATAGACTTAAGAAAAAAATGGGTACAGTCAATTAACAAAGTAGATGACCGTTTTTTACAAATGATAGATGCTCTTTATACAAGTTATATTAGTAAAGAAACAGATTTTTTTAATGAGTTACCAAAAGAAATTCAAGAACTCTTATTAGAAAGTGTAGAGCAAACTAAACAAGTTGATACTTTTTCTCATGAAGGAATAATGGCAGAATTTAAAAAGAAATATAATATTGCAGGATAGCTATTATGACGGTTATTTGGACTAAGCATGCTAAATTTTCTTTTAATGAAGAACTTGAATTTATAGTTAAAAAATGAAATGAAAAGGAAGTAGAGGAATTCATACAATTAGTAGATGACTTTATTAAGAAATTAAAAACAAGAATTTTACAAGGTAAAATTTCTCCTAAGACCAATATCAGGTCTTTTGTTATTTCAAAACAGACAACATTATTTTTTACAATAAATGAGAATTCTAAAACAATAGTTTTATTATTGTTTTGGAACAATTTAAAAGACCCTAAAGCCCTAATAATAAATTGAATAGTTCGTAATGACATTTCAAAACGATGTTGCGTCCAACTTTAACAGGTGTAGTATTGTTCTGATATCTCGAATTTTAATAAAATAGTATTTATACCATACAGAAGTATCAGAATAGGGAAAGAAGTTTAGAATGGTCAAGAGAATTATAAAAAGTTTTCTAGTCACAGATTACAAACCTGACTGCCGTTAGGCAAGTTCCGCGCTATCGGAAAATTTATTTAACTTTTGTTTTTATACCGGCTATTATCAATAAAGCTCCTAAAGCAAATTTATAAATTAAATAAGCCGATTTACCAACTTTAAAAGTAATAATAGTAAAATTTTCTACTTCTTGATATGAAAAAAGTATACTAAAAAAATCAAATAAAGCAGATGCACCAAGTATAATGAGTAAAATATTTATAAAATTTTGACATGATTCTAATTTGGTGAAGCCTCCAAGTTAATAAGACCACATGTTATAAAAAGTTACGGTAGCTATGGTTTTTGTGTGTAAAGACACAGTATATACACGGATTATAAATCTGCGCTATCAGGAAAAATCGTCTCAAGAAACTACAAAAGAAACATTAAAATGGGTGCATATATTTATTACCAATGCAAAAAGAAATTTCCTCGGAAATTATCATAAAATAAAAGGTAAATACTTGCAGTTGTACCTAAATGAATTTGTTTACAAACTCAATAGAAGATACTTTGGAGAAAAAATCTTCGACAGACTAATAATAGCAAGCATTACAGCAAGTGGTGCTTAAACGGATAATCAAATTTTTTTTAATCATTTTTTAATTTTATCACTTGTTCAAAAATTAAATAAGCAAATAGTACTCCAAGAGCACTAGCTAAAATATCATATATGTCTAAAGTTTTACTAGCTGTAAAAAAAGGAAAAAATTCTTCAAAAGTAAAAAAAAGAAAAATGAAAACACCTAAAAGAATTAAACGAAAACGGACATTTACTATGTTTTTTACATTTATACTTTTCTCAAAAAAAAAGGAAAAAATTATATTATACAGAACAAATGCACCAACAAAATTTGGAAAAACCCCTAAAAAAAGACTATGAGGAAACTTTGGTCTTAAATATTCCACACTAAATATAACTAAAATAATTAAAAATATAGTGATAAAAGTTAATACCTTATTAATGTTATTCATTTTATATAATTTAGGTTTGACTACCAAAATATGGTAGCCAAACTCTTACAAATCTAAAATTACTCTTGTGCTGATGCAAAACCTTCTTTAATATCATCCCAATTATCCCAATGCCAAAGTGCTGCACCTGCGATAATTCTCAGTAGCCAACCACCATTGATTGTTGCAAATTCACTTGAATTTAACTCTTTAACATTAAATTTTTCTAAATTTTTCATAATACTTTATTTTTAAATTAACTAATTCCATATTGTGACTGTACATGACCACCTCTAGGATAATACCTTGCTATAGTACCGTAAACCCAACCAACTAATTTTGCAAGCCGACCTCCTCCAAAGGTGTTTTTAATTTCTCTAGCATCCAAAGCCTGAACACCATAATTTTCTAAATTTTTCATAAAATTAAAATTTTTATGTTTGTTTTGCAACAAACATGGTTATTATTTGTTTTTTGTCTTGAAAACAGTCGTTTTCTATACAATGAGATGCTGAAACTCCCGAGTATTCGGGACAGCATGACGACCAGTCGTCAATGACGTTTATCAAAAACAGTTGTTACGCCTAACATACTACGTCTAGTATTTTTGTTTTGATAAGGCTAAGATAGATTTGCTCCGTGCAGTAACCTTGCACTAAACTCAAATTTTATATTAGAATTTCTATTACAGCTCAAAAGCACTGTAAAATATAACACTTCGCTACATTTTTAAGATTTACCATAACGCTGTTATACTGAATCTTAGAAAATGTCATATTTTATTGTGTTTTTTATCTTCATAACAAAATCCTAACACAAAATTTGGGTTGAAAATTTTTCTTTTAATAATGTACTTCCTGCATAAATGGTTATCAACTCGTCTTTTACCAATACCTGTACAGAAACATTTACCAATAGATCAAAATCGTAACTATAATAGAAAGTATTGGTTTTTCGGTTGTATAATAATGGTGCATCTAGTTCTTTAAAATACTCTATCATATTATACAATTGCCGTCTGCTTATATTTAATCTGTTTGCAAATTCTTCTGGCGTACCCGTATTTTCTTGTTGAATTAATTTGTGTGCTTTACGTAAGCGTTCTAGTTGTTTTAGTGTTTTCATAATCCCCTTTGTCCTTCGGACATTTCCCCAAAGGGGAAAATAAAGAAGAATTTTGTTTTTAATTAATATTTGTTTTTATTACTCAATTTTTGCTATTGCACTTAATTCTCCATCTGCCTTTCAGGCATCTTCGAGAAGAGTTCTTTTAAACTATAAATTAGTTCCCTTCCCTTTGGGAAGGGCTAGGGATGGGCTCGGCATTTGCTGTCTCCACAACTTATAATACTGTCCTTTTTTATTAAAGAGTTCACTATGCGAACCTTGTTCTAATACTTTTCCTTTTTCTAACACCACAATAGTATCAGCATGTACAACTGTACTTAACCTATGCGCAATGATAATAATGGTTTTATCTTGTTCTCTTAAGTTTTGAATTGTACGTTGAATATAATTTTCTGAAGTACTGTCTAATGATGAGGTTGCTTCATCTAACACTAAAATTTCAGGTTGTTTGTACAAAGCTCTTGCAATGGCAAGTCGTTGTTTTTGTCCGCCCGAGAGTGTAGCACCGTTTTCACCTAAATAGGTGTTGAATCCGTTAGGCAGGGTTTCAATAAATTCTAAAATACCGATGCTTTTACAGATACTTAAAATACGTTCCATATTGGGTTGAAAATCGCCTACAGCAATATTATCAATAACATTTCCTGCAAATAGATCTATTTTTTGAGGTACAACACTTACCAATTGACGTAAACTATGGTTTTCTATATACTGCAAATCTATATCGCCAATACTGATACTTCCACTTTGTAGCGGATACATGTTTTGCACCAATGAAATTAAAGTTGACTTACCTGAGCCACTCTCACCAACAATAGCGGTTATTTCTCCTTTTTTTATGGTCAAATTAAAGTCATTAAAAACTTGGACACGTGTTCCGTAACGAAACTGTATGTTTTTAAAAGCAATATCACCAATCTTATCTTCAGTCAATTTGAATTTATTTTCGGTTTCTTCGCGTTCTAAATCCATTATCTCAAACAGCCTATCAGCGGCAATCAAGGCATTTTGTATGCTTTTGTTTGCGTCAATTAAACTAGAAATTGGTCCGGTAAAATAGCCAATAATGGCATAAAAAGACATCAATTCACCGGGCGTTATTTTTTGATCTATTACAAAATAGGTGCCACTCCATAATAGTATAATGGTAAATAAACGTGATACCGTTTGTGAAGAAGTACCACTAAAAATACTATTTAAAGCAGAGGTATAACCAATGTGTAATAAATTGATAAAGCGGGTTTCGGTTTTAATATTGGCAAAATCTTCCAATCCAAAACGTTTAATTGTACCTACTGCATTTAATGATTCTACTAACTGACTTTCCAGATCAGCAGCACGTTCCATTATTTTACGTTCGGTTTTTTTGTTTAAACGGTTTGTTATCCAATAAATTAGCAGATACACAGGAATGATAGCGAGCATAATCATGGCTAGCTTCCAATAATAACTAAACATCAATGCAAATGAAAAAATAACAATAAAGAAGTTTACCGTTAATGATAATGAGGTACTATTGATAAACACACGTATTTTTACCGCATCATTGATACGAGAAATTATCTCACCTACGCGCATGGTATCAAAAAATTGTTGCGGTAATTTTAATAGATGTTTGTAATAGCCTAAAATAAGTCGAGCATCTATTTGTTGCCCGGTTTTAATGATAAATATATCTTTAAAAATGCCTATTAATACTTGTATCAATAATAAACCCAGCATAATTACACTCAATAGGTTTAGTAATTTTGTATTACCACCAACCAATACATGGTCGGTTATTTTTTGTATATAAATAGAGGTTGATAAACCGAGTAAAGTATAAATAATGGCACCAAATAATGCCTGAAACAATACAAACTTATGTGGTTTTAGTAAAAACCAAAATCGCTTTGCTATCGATACTTTTTCATTGCCTTTTTTAAAACTTTTATCAGGCAGTAATAATACCAAGACGCCTGTCCATTCTTTTTTAAATTCAGCATGTTTTTTTTTATGGATTTTACCTGTACCAGGATCCATAATGGTAATATGCTTTTTGTCAACCTTATAAATGACTACATAATGTTGTAATTGTTCTCTAACTATTACATGAGCGATGGCAGGTTTGGGTATTTTAAACAAGCTATCTAACTCGCCACGTACACCTTTAGCTTCAAAACCTAATTTTTGAGCAGCTTCGATGAGTCCCAATACATTTGTTCCTTTTTTATCTGTACCTGCATATTGACGAATACGCGCAATAGGAATTTCTAATTTATAATGTGCACTTATTGATGCTAAACAGGCTGCACCGCAATCGGTAATATCATGTTGTTTTATGGTGGTTTTTGACATTTATATTCCCATCTCTATCTCTTCCCAAAGGGAAGAAGAAAGCAGTAGGTTTGCTTATTGTTCTGTTTATATACTTTTAAATCTCATCATTCAGCTTCGCTGATTTGTTTTTTGTTTATGTGTGTAATTGTTAATTAATATGAGGTTGCCATACTGAAACTCTCGAATTGTCGGGACAGCACAGGCTGTCATTCGTTCCTCATTCCTCGCAATGACATTCTTCGTTTACTAAAATTCATTCAGCTTTACTGCCAACTGTTTTACTAGGGTTATATACCTTTATATATTGATAACTCTATTTCTTTCTCCTCCTGCAAGGTCTCAAAGACCTTGTAGGTATTTTACAGATTTAGACCTACAAGGTTTTAAAAACCTTGCAGGAAATGCACTTATTTTTCTAACTGCCAACTGAAAACTGAGCACTGCCAACTAATTACTGAACACTGCCAACTGATTTACTCGGATTAAACCAATCATCTATTTTATCGTAGAGTAAATCAAAAGCAGAACGATTGATGATAAAAAAACGAGCATTTAAGGTCATACCCTTTTTTAGTTTGCCTTCAAATCCGTTTTTTAGCTGCAATCGTTTTTGGTCAAGAGAACATCTAACTCTAAACATTGGCACATTGTTTATCATTAAAATATCTTTACTTATTTCTGTAATTTTACCTGTTGCCATGCCCCATTGATTATAATTAAAAGCATTAATTTGAAATTTAACATTGCTATCGGTTTTTAGTAAACCAATATCAGAAGGAGAGATATAACATTCGGCTATTAGGTCTGTTTCAGGAGATATTTCTGCAATAACACTACCTGCTGTAATAAAGTTACCGGCTTCCAACCCTTTAATGTTTTGTATTGTTCCGTCAATGGTTGCAGTTATAACAAAGTTCTTTTGTTCTTCTTTGTTTTGTAATAAGGTGCTTTTTAGTTCTTCTAACTTTCTGTTTTGCTGTGTTAATTCAGATTGCCATTGGTTACTTTGTTGATTTTTAAAATGTTTAAATTCACTTGAAGCTAAATCGAAATTAAATTTATTATTTTCATATTCTATCTTGGCTATAACTCCTTTTCTATATAATTTTCTTTGCCTGATAAGATCCCTTCTCGTTTTGCTAAGACGTGTACGCAATTCATGCAACTTTTGTAAATATTGCAAATATTGTTTTTGATATAAAAAGGACTGTAATGAATCTGATTCAATATTTTTTGTATTTGACAAGTAATTTAAATCGTGGATAAACAATTTAGATTCGTCTAACTGATTTGTAAGTAGTTTTAATTTTTCTTTACCAATACTATTGTCAATAATCAATAAAGTATCTCCTTTTTGTACTAATTGATTTTCTTTTATTGTAATAGATTTGATCTTACCGGAATACAATGAAGTAATTTGATTCCGTTCTTTTTCAGATTTAAGAATGCCTTGTGCAGATGAGTAGATATCTAAAAATACAAAAGGTAAACTTGCACCAATACCAATAACACTCAACAATAAAATACTGTAAATAATTTTACTGTTAACTTTATGTTTAAAACGATGTACTTCTACAGTATTATCAATTATCTCTTTTGGAAATATTTGTTTCATCTGTTTAAATTTTATTGTTTTTCATCTGTCAGATGTAATTCATCATTAAACATCTTGATTGGCATCAACTTAATTGTTATGACTCATTTCAAAATAGCATTTTAATTTTTTATGAGCATAGATGAGATTTATTAGAAACATTTCGATTGGTTTTTACAAATTGAGTTGAACCATTTTTAATATTTAAAGCAATTAAAAGTTTTTAGTAAATGTAATGAGCACCTTTATTTAACATGAGTTCGATATAATTATTTTTTAAATAACTGATAATCAGTGTTTTAAATGTGAAATAAAAATTTTAATGTCTCCTTAAGCCTTTCGTCAAGCTTTGCTTGCTACCTTCACAGCAAAATATGTTTTACTGCTCTGTAATGCTCAAGATAAACTAAAGTCGAAAGATTTTTAAATAGTTCTCGACTGCGCTCGAACAGACAAAGTACTAATAATCAATGTTTTGCATTATTAACTGCATTTCTATCATATAACAAATCACGTTACAC
>JAKISU010000008.1 GCA_021648445.1 Flavobacteriaceae bacterium | reverse complement strand
CTAAAAGACAACCTGAAAGACCATATGGATATGTTGGTAAAGAATCCTACTAGAGTTGCTAAGTACTTTGAACATAAGGACATACAATATGCCGCATAATAACGTTATAAAGTAGTCGGGTTAATAATTTAGTTTGCATCTTAACTTAATTTCGGCTAGCTTCGGTTATCAATCGATATTGTTTATTGAAACGAAACCATATCCTAACGTCTGGCTTCATACAAAACATCCCCTCTGAGTTCAAGAAATTACCTCCAATTAATTTTCATGAACCTCTTGTTTTTGACAAATTCTTTAGGTGTTTTATCTAAAATTTCTAATCTTAAGGCATCTATCAAAGCATCTTTATAAAAAGAATGGTGTATAACAATACTAACTTCTCTTACTGGTTTGGGTTCAGTAAACTGAATATTACAGCCAGTATCATTTTTGTTAATTGCCATTTCAGGCACTAATGTAAACCCTCCATAATTATCAACCATTTTTTTTAAAGCCTCAATTGAACCACTCTGAAATTTAATATTTTTATTATTATCTGAATTATTACATATATTTAAAACTTGATTTCTAAAACAATGTCCGCTTTTCAAAAGCCATATATTATCCAATTTTTCAATTTCCTTTGCTGAGATAGTTTTCTTATTTTCAATAAAGTCTCTTTTTTGTCCATAAAATACAAATGGCTCATTATACAGTTTTATTTCTCTAATAAATGGTTCATTCAATGGAGTAACCAATATTCCAATATCTATTTCTTTTTTTTGTAATGCTGAAATAATATTAGAAGTTTGCATTTCATCAATTTTTAGAACAGTATTTGGGTATTTCTTAGAAAAAGAACCTGAAATTAATGGAATTAGATATGGTGAAATTGTTGGAATTACGCCAATTTTAAAACTACCATCTACATTATCTAATTCTTTATTCACCATTTTTTTTAAATCGATTACTTCACGTAAAATTATTTCGGCTTTTTTTATAAACATTATCCCTAAGTCGGTTGGTTCAAAAGGAGATTTACTTTTATTAAAAATAGAAAAACCTATTTCGTTTTCTAACTTTTTTACTTGAATAGTTATTGTTGGTTGAGTTACAAAACATTTTTTGGCAGCAGTTACAAAATGCCTATAAGTATTTAAGGCAATTACATATTCTAGTTGTTGTATAGTCACTTATATAGATTTTATATATACAAATATAGAATTTATTAATTTGATTAATATAGCAATGGTTTATATATTTGTACCATTCACAAATAAAAATATTAAAAAATGAAAAAATTAACAACATTTATCATTTTGTTATTATTTCTTGCAGCTTGCAAAAATGAAAATAGTAACAAAACAACAGACACAATTTCGGGAGCAACCAATACTAAAAAAAGTCACTTAAATAAAAGAGATGCTTCTAATAGCGACTGGTGGCCTAATAGATTGAATTTAGGTTTACTACGCAAGCACTCTACATTAACAAACCCTATGAATGAGGAATTTGATTATGCAAAAGAGTTTAAAAGTTTGGATTATAAAGCGTTAAAAAAAGATCTACGTGCACTTATGTCAGATTCTCAAGATTGGTGGCCAGCAGATTATGGAAGTTACGCAGGTTTATTTATTAGAATGGCTTGGCATAATGCAGGAACTTATCGTTCAGGTGATGGACGTGGAGGTTCTAGATCTGCTCAACAACGTTTTGCACCACAAAATAGTTGGCCTGATAATGCTAATTTAGATAAGGCAAGAAGATTGCTTTGGCCAATAAAGAAAAAATATGGCAATAAAATTTCATGGGCAGATTTAATGATTATCACAGGTAACGTTGCTCTTGAATCTACAGGGTTTAGAACTTTTGGTTTTGCAGGCGGAAGAGAAGATGTTTGGCAACCAAATGAAGATGTATATTGGGGAGCTGAAGAAAAATGGCTAGACGACAGTAAGCGTTACTCTGGAGATAGAAAACTTGAGAACCCTTTAGCAGCGGTTCAAATGGGATTGATTTACGTAAACCCAGAAGGACCAAACGGTAATCCAGATCCGCTTCTAGCTGCAAAAGATATTCGCGAAACATTTGGAAGAATGGGAATGAATGATGAAGAAACTGTAGCGCTAATTGCAGGCGGTCATACGCTTGGCAAAGCACACGGGGCTGCTAGTGCGTCTCACGTAGGGTCAGACCCAGAAGCATCTGATATAGAAGCACAAGGTTTCGGTTGGAAAAGTGATTATAAATCTGGTAAAGGAGCAGATGCAATTACATCTGGCTTAGAGGTGGTATGGACATCTACTCCTACAAAATGGAGTCATTTATTCTTTTTTAATTTATTTGAAAACGAATGGGAATTAACAAAGAGCCCGGCAGGTGCACATCAATGGGAACCTAAAAATCCTAAAATGATGGTTCCAGATGCTTTTGATTCAGATAAAATGGTTAAGCCAGGAATGTTCACTACCGATTTAGCATTAAGATTCGACCCTATTTATGAAAAAATATCAAGAGAGTTTTATAAAAATCCAGATACTTTTGATGAAGCCTTTGCAAGAGCGTGGTTTAAATTAACACATAGAGATATGGGACCAAAATCTACTTATTTAGGACTAGAAGCACCAACAGAAGAGTTGATTTGGCAAGACCCAATTCCAACGGCTGATTATCAAGAAATTACTAAAAATGATATTCAGACTTTAAAGAAACAAATTTTAAGCTCAAATTTAACAATTAACGAAATGGTATCTACAGCTTGGGCTTCAGCTTCAACTTACCGTAATTCAGACAGAAGAGGTGGAGCAAATGGAGCAAGAATACGCTTAGAACCACAAATAAACTGGAAAGTAAATAACCCTAAACAACTGAAAAAAGTATTAACTGTTTTAGTACAGGTTCAAAAAAAGTTCAATACTAAATCAACTACAAAAAAAGTATCGATAGCAGATTTAATTGTATTAGCAGGTACTGTTGGAGTAGAAAAAGCAGTAAGCAATGCCGGTTATAATTATAAAGTACCGTTCACTTCAGGTCGTACAGATGCTATTCAAGAACAAACAGACATTAATTCATTTAACCTTCTTGAGCCAATGGCAGATGGTTTCCGTAATTACTTAAAAACAAAATACACAATTTCTACAGAAGAATTATTGGTTGATAAGGCACAATTACTAACACTGACTGCTCCTGAAATGACAGTATTAGTTGGTGGAATGCGAGCATTAAATGCAAATTTTGATGGAAGCAAAAACGGAATATTTACAGCAAATAAGGACAAACTTACCAACGCCTTTTTTGTTAACTTATTAGGAATGAGTGTTGAATGGGAAGCGACATCTGACACTAAAGAAGAATTTGTAGGAAAAGACATTAAAACAGGAGCTAATAAATGGACAGCTACAAGAGCAGATTTAATATTTGGCTCAAACTCTGAATTAAGAGCATTAGCAGAATATTATGCAAGTGATGATTCTAAAGAGCAGTTTATAACAGATTTTATCTCAGCTTGGACAAAAGTAATGAATCTTGACAGGTTTGAATTAATTTATAAATAAAACCCAACATAAACTATCATATTATTAAAGATAATTAATTAAAAAATATAAGAGGCTACCTTTATTGATAGCCTCTTTTATTTTTGCATAGTATCTCGTCTTGAAATATCGTTACACAACAAAACAAGTACGAAAGCCTAACAAAACGTAATTGTGAGTTTAGTGATAAATTTAAAGTTTTTTTGAGTAAATCTTAGTGATAATTTGAAAAGAAAATACTTCAAAATTCGCAACTACACTTACATAGAACGATAAGCGTAACTCCAAATTTATTCTTTTTGATGTATGGATGCCATTTGCATATCTTCAGATATTTCTGAATAAAATTACAACCATTTTCTAGTAATAATTGTCCATTTGAATTTTTAGAAAATTTTCACCTGATGATATGTCAAGCCTGCCTTAATCCATCCTTTTTAAATTAAATTTGATATATTTATATCGTAAACACTATAAAATCAATCTACTAAATGAAAAATCGACTAAAAACTACACGTATTCAAAATGTTTTTAGAATTCTTTTGGCTTGTTTTATTTTATATGCCGGCATTAGTCATCTTACATTTAACAGAATAGAATTTCAAGCTCAAGTACCAGATTGGGTACCTTTAGGTAAAGATCTAGTCGTTATTTTATCAGGTATTATAGAAATAACTCTTGGTATAGCGATGCTTTTTTGGAGTAAAGAACGCGTAAAAGTTGGTTGGGCACTAGCGTTATTTTTTGTATTGATCTTTCCTGGAAATATTTCGCAATATCTAAATAATAAAGATGCTTTTGGTGCAGCATTAAACTCTGATAATGCCAGATTGATACGTCTTTTTTTTCAACCTATACTTATTGTTTGGGCGTTGTGGTCTACAGGTGCTTGGAAAGCATGGAGAGAAAGAAAAAGTGAGCAATAAAGAAATTTCTTAAAACGAACTATCCCCGAGGCAGAGCCGTAGGGAATCTTTTAGATTGATTTTCTAAAAGCTTATTCCTTTTGATGCACCGTATAGTTTCTCCATTTTTCTAGACAGAGTTGTATATCTTCGGGTATTTCTGAATCAAATTGCATCCATTTTTTGGTAGTAGGATGCTCAAACCCTAGAGTTTTGGCATGTAATGCCTGACGCGGTAATATTTTGAAACAATTATCTACAAATTGTTTGTATTTGGTAAAAGTGGTACCTTTTAAAATTCGCTCTCCTCCATAACGTTCATCATTAAATAAAGTATGGCCAATATGTTTAAAATGAGCTCGTATTTGATGTGTTCTGCCCGTTTCTAATTTACATTCTACTAAGGTTACATAACTGAATCGTTCAACAACTTTATAATGTGTAACTGCATGTTTGCCATATTCCCCGTCAAGGAAAACATCCATTTGCAATCTATTTTTAAAACTTCTGCCTATATGACCTGTGATTGTGCCTTCCTCTTCTTCTATATTTCCCCAAGCCAGCGCCAAATATTTTCGCTCCGTTGTACGGTCAAAAAACTGATTTGCCAAATGTGTCATAGCTACTTCTGTTTTAGCAACAACCAACAATCCGCTGGTATCTTTATCTATTCTATGTACAAGTCCGGGTCGTTCATTTGAATTTGTAGGTAAATTTTCTACATGGTAAATCAGTCCATTTACCAATGTACCACTATAATTTCCATGTCCGGGATGCACAACCATTCCCGCAGGTTTATTGACAACTATTAGATCATCATCTTCATAAATAATATCTAGCGGAATATCTTCAGCAACCAATAAATTTTCATGTGGTGGGTGTGCCAATACAACTCTAACTACGTTATTGGGTTTTATCTTATGATTTGCTTTTACAACAGTATCATTGACCAAAACATTACCGGCTTTAATAGCTTGCTGTATTTTATTTCGAGTAGCATTTTCAATAAAATTCATTAAAAATTTATCAACTCGCAATGGTTCTTGACCTTCACTAGCAACAAATTTATAATGTTCGTATAAATCGTCTTGTTCAGTATCTAAAGTATTACCTGACATTATACCAAAAAATTAATGTTTGCTATTTACTACCACCTCTTCCGTCACCTAATACCAGATCAATTTCAGAATTTTTTGGTATTAAATCTCCCGGTTTGACTTGTTTACCTTTAAATTTCATTTTTCTGACTACATTTCTACCTATATCAGGTATATAATAATATTCACCTATCCTAAAACCAATTGATTTTAAGTGCGTTTCAACTTGTCGTTTGGTTTTATTCAGCACATTAGGAATTGCAATTTTTCTATAACTTGACGGGTTTAAAGTCAGGTAAATTTTTCTACCTTCTTTTACAAAATCGTTAGCTTCAGGATCTTGATCAATTACTGATTTTGGCGGATAGTCTGGGTTATAACTAGTCGAATCTATCACAATAAAGTCCAAATCTAAATTTTCTAACGTTTTTTGAGTATCAGCTAAAGACATTTTAGCTAAGTCAGGTACTTCAATTTTCTGATCGTGATTTGTTCTAAAATTTAAAAACATCTTGAGTAAAAATATGCCAATAACCACACTTACTAACATAGTAATAAGTGTTCTGATAAAAATTTTGCTTTTAAGGTATTGTATTAGTAACATAAATAAGATTTGTTCAATTGCAAACTTACGTAAAAAGTATGTTTTTCAATAATTTAATGAGACATTGCTTGTTTAAACTTATTTTATTTTGATATTTTTGTTTAAATCAATTAAATGGATGAAAAAAAATATTGCCATTATTATGGGAGGTTATTCCTCAGAGGTTGAAATTTCATTGAAAAGTGGTGAAATCGTATATCAACATTTAAATCGAGATCTTTATAATCCTTACAAGGTTCATATTCTAAAGGATAAATGGATTGTTGTTAGTGACAACAATGAATACCTCATTAATAAACATGATTTTTCTACTGCAATCAATGGGAAGCATATAACTTTCGATTGTGTTTTTAATGCCATTCATGGTCATCCGGGAGAAAACGGAGTGATACTCGCCTACCTTGAATTGCTTGATATCAAGCACACCTCTGCCCCATTCTATCAAATGGCGTTGACTTTTAATAAACGTGATACTTTGAGTGTGGTAAAAGCAAACGGAATTAATACAGCAACTTCTATATTTCTCGATAAAGGTGATACCATTGATATTGAGCATATAATTAAAAAAGTAGGTCTGCCTTGTTTTGTAAAACCTAATAATGCCGGTTCAAGTTTCGGAATTTCTAAAGTTTCAAAAAAAGAACAGTTAATACCGGCTATTGAAATTGCTTTTAAAGAAGATAGAGAAACTCTAATAGAAGAGTTTCTTGACGGAACTGAAATTTCTGTAGGTGTTATTGAATATCAAAATGAAGTGAAAGTATTACCAATGACCGAAATAGTTTCAGAAAATGATTTTTTTGATTATGAAGCTAAATATCAAGGAAAATCTAGTGAAATAACTCCCGCTAGAATTTCAAAAATACAACATGATAATGCAACAGAAATTGCAAAAAAAGTATATAAAATATTGAATATTAGTGGGTTTTCACGTTCTGAATATATTTTTATTGGTGATGAACCTTATTTTTTAGAAATGAATACTGTACCTGGTTTAACTGCTGAGAGTTTGTTGCCTCAGCAGGCAGAAAAAGCCGGAATCAGCCTTGAAAATTTATTTGGGAATGCTATAGAGTCCTCCCTTAATCCCTCCAAAGGAGGGAAATAAATAAAGGGTATTAAACCGAGATCCCGCTGAAAAAAGCGGGATTAGTTCGACTAACTAAAAAATCGAAATTAATTTTTTAGAGTCTCACGAATAAAGGTTAAATGAAATTTCACTAGTTTTATAAACTATTAATTATCTCCCCTTTGGGGAGAATAAAAGAGGGTGCTATAAAAAAGAATTGATTTGTTTAATTGTGTATTCGCTCAGTTAAACAACTAAACACATAAACAAAAAATATTAAATTATGAGGCGTGCATTATTTCCGGGATCATTTGATCCGTTAACATTAGGTCATTATGATATTATCAAACGAGGAGTTGACCTGTTTGATGAGATTGTAGTTGCTATTGGTATCAATGCTTCTAAAAAATATATGTTTAGTATAGAAGAACGCAAACAGTTTATTGAAGAAGCTTTTAAGGATGAACCCAAGATAAAAGTAACTACTTATAAAGGAATGACTGTTGATTATTGTAAAGAAATTGACGCTAAATTTATACTGAGAGGCTTACGAAACCCTGCCGATTTTGAATTTGAAAAAGCCATAGCTCATACCAATAGAAAACTTTCAAAAATAGAAACTGTTTTCTTACTCACTGCTTCAAAAACTTCTTATATTTCATCTTCTATTGTTCGAGATGTGATTCGTAATAATGGTAATTATAAATTGCTGGTACCAGATAGCGTGAAGGTTAAATAATGTGCTGAATAAGAGTTATTCCTCAAAAGTCAGGTAAATGTCGGGTAAAATTCATTTTAAATCATTGTACAACTAAGTATCGGATTGTAACATTGTCATGAAAATACAAAACACATACACAATGAAACAACCTGAACTCGGTAAAAAAATTTCTGAACTCCGCAAAGCCAAAGGAATTACTCAAGAAGAACTGGTAGAAAAATGTAATCTAAATGTACGTACTATTCAACGTATTGAAGCTGGTGAAGTAACTCCTAGAAGTTATACTATAAAAACCATACTTACCGCCTTAGAATATAATTTTAGTGATATTACAACTATTAACTATTCACAAACTTCAATCAAGTTTTTAAAATTAGCTTGGATTTTTGGAATTGTATATTTTATGCTTGGTTTTTTTGAGCTTTTTGCTGAGTACTATCGTTATACAGAAGATGAAATGATTTTCTCCAAACCTGTTTATATTGCAATTAAATTAGCCGTTTTAATAAGCTATAGTATTTTTATATATGGATTTGTTACTATAGGCGATATTTTAAAGAATTATATACTTAAAATCATTGCATTTATATTAATGATTGTATTTATTTTAGTAATAGTTTATGATATGATTTCTATCTTTTTTAGTCCTTTACCTCATGAAACAGTGCTAATTATTGAAGCTGTAACTTTTGGAGGTATACAATTGATTTTTGGAATAGCCTTATTGAAACTCCAAAAAACAATTGGAAACATAGCTTTAGCAGCAGGAATTTTAGAAATACTTACCGGAGCATTATTTTTAAGTGTAATTTTATCTTTAGTTGGATTAATAACGTATTTACCTGCAATATTACTTGAGGTTGTTATTCTATATAAAACGTATGAATATGTTAAGGTGGGTTCACTATAATTTAACAGGAGTATGGGTGTACGACAAATTTCACTTGGAAAATATAAAATGGAACGCAGATGACGCTGATTGAGCAGATTTTCGCTGACTTACTAATAAGTACCTGCCTTTGCAGGCAGGTCTGTGATAAATCATAAAACATCAGCGTCATCAGCGTTCTATTGGGAAATTTGTCGTACACCCCAGGAGTATGATATAAAAATTTCTGATTGTTAGACACATAACAATTTTAATTTGAGAAATATTGTCATTCCTGTGAAAACAGAAACCTAGATACTATAATTCTATAGATTCCTGCCTAAGCAGGAATGACAAAACATCAAAATAGTTCACTCATTATGCTTTTGACAAAAACACTTCAGCCATCATACAACGGGCACTACCTCCTCCACAAGCTTCTATAGTGTCTAATGAACTTGATAAAATTTCGCAATACTTTTCTATAGTTTCAATTTGTTTTTTTGTAAGTGATTGATGTGCTGCATTGCTCATTATCATATACTTTTTACCGTCATTATTTTGAACTTGCAACATATTGCCTGCAAAATTAGTTACTTGCTCTTCCGTAATAGCAATCACCTCTTTACCATCTTTTTTAAGATGTTTTAATACATTCTTACGTTCACTTTTATCATCTATACTATCTAGACATATTACTGAAAATTCTTCTGCCAAACACATCATTACATTCGTGTGGTAAATTGCTAAACGTTCTCCATCAACGGTTTGATTAGCAGTAAAAACAACGGGTGTATATTCAAAATCTTCACAGAATTCAATTAATAGCTCTTCATCAGCTCTTGGTGATAATGCGCAATAGGCTTTTCTATTCTGACGGTCTAATAATAAACTACCAGTGCCTTCTAAAAATAAATTCTCATTTTCAGCAGTAGTATAATCGACTATATTTTGAATTACAAAACCTTCGCTTTCTATCAAGTCTAAAATATCTTCACTACGCTCTAAGCGCCTGTTCTCAGCAAACATAGGATATAACACAACATCACCTCTTTCATGGAAAGAAATCCAATTGTTCGGAAAGATAGAGTCCGGGGTATCAGATTCAATAGTATCTTGAGCAATAATTACATTAATACCAACAGCTCGTAACTTTTCTACAAAAGTATCAAACTCTTGCTGTGCTTTGATATTAACCGTTTCAGGTAATATATTCTTTAATACTTTTTGATAATAATTATTTACAGCAGTTTGTTCATTCATCCTAAAATTTACAGGCCGAATCATCAAAATCGTATTGGTAATTTGTTGCATTAAAAACTTGTTATTTATAAGGTCAAAATTACCATAAAATTTATGATTTCACATATGAATATTTTGCCTTTTTCATAAAAAAGGGCTAGCTTCGTTTATCATTGGATATAGTTCATTTAAACGCAACCATATCCCTACGTTACCATTTATTAAAAACTAAAAAATCGCACTCAAAATCTATGAATGAAACTATAAAGCAATTAATTAAAATAGGAGAAGATAAAATTAATGAAAAGTTAGAATTAGTTGATTTTACAAAAAATCACAAATGGGACTTGTTAATGAATGATTTAGATAATTATTCTCATTTATATGTTTTAGGTTGCATTGGGGACAAACAAATAAAGGCAGAACGTGCTTGGAAAATTCCAATGATAATAGGCGAAAAAATTGGTGGATACGAATTTGAAAAGTTCAAAAAATTAAGTTTAAACGAATTAGAAGTCTTTTTTGTTAATAATTCACTTCACAGGTTTAATAAAACTGTTGCAAAACAATACTACAAAGCAATTGAAAAAATTGCAAATGATTACAATGGAACTGCAAATAAACTATGGAGAGAAAATAATTCAAGTGCTTCAATATTTGGAAAATTTTTACAATTTGAAGGTGTCGGACAAAAAATTGCAAGTATGGCAGTTAATATTTTATTAAGACACTTTAAAGAGAATATTAAAAATAGAGAATGGATTGATGTTTCACCTGACCGACACGTTATAAGAGTTTTTAAAAGAACTGGAATTATTAGAGATAAAGCATCTAAAGAAGAACTTATTTGGAAAGCCAAAGAATTAAATCCAATTTATCCAGGCGTTTTTGATTTGGCTACTTTTACAATTGGTAAAGATTATTGTAAACCTAAAAATCCAAATTGTAATGATTGTATTATCAGTTCAAATTGTAAAAAAATTCTATAGTTTAATAAATAACACCGAAAATAATCAAAAATAATATATGGATTTTTCAAATTTAACAAATACTGAAATTGCTTTAGGAGTTGCGTTTTTATTAGCAATAATATATAAATATTTCATCACTCATAAAGATGATGATGGACGAATAAAAGACAAATCTGTTAAAGTTTCAAATGTATTAGAAACATTATCAACTTTTGAAATGAAATACCAATCAAATCTAAAAGACGGATATACTGAAAAGTCTATTCAAAATCAATTAAAAAAACATCTTCTTGAAGAATATGTAAATGTCGTGGATGAATATGGAATTGAAGGAATAAATGCTACTAAAATAGATTTTGACATTGGTAATGGAGAAGTTGGCTTGGAACTTAAATTAGCAAAGTCAATTTTTAGAACATCTAATTTACATAGATTGTCAGGTCAAATAGATGATTATATGCAAAATAAATATGACAATCTAATAGTTGTTGTTTTTGGCGAAAAAAGTCATTCATCTGAAAGAGCAATGCTTACGAAAATTCAAGAAAAAGTGGAAGAAAAAGAAGCAATTTATTACTATTTTGAGTTACCCAAAAGAAAAATAAAAAATAAACGAATTCGACGTATAAAAAAACAAATGGTAACAATCAGTATAAGCAATAATGGCTAATCGCAAACTTCAATGTTGGTTTTGCAAAACGAAGTCTGCAAAATTTTTCAAATTTTTCCATTTTATTTTTGAATAGAAAAATTCAAAAAATTGTGCTATTTTTACAACTCAAAGTAAGAGCATTTTAAACCATTACTGCTCATACTGTAACGATAAACGAAATCAATCTCGAATCAATGGCATTGTTGAACAGCGTAACAGTCCTTCTTGTTTGGCAATTTCGGCATAAGATACTTCTTCGACGATAAAATCTTGTTCTCTAAGCCAAGTATTTAATCTGGTAAAATTACGTTCTGATACCACTACTTTTTCTGAAATAGAAAAGATATTAGATGTCATATTATACATTTCATCTTTGGTAATTTCAAAAATATTTTCTTTACCGAAATAGTTGACTAACCAATTGTATTCTTCTTCAATTAGAAATCCGTTTTTATAAAGTATGGCTTTGTCTTTTCCTATGGGTTGAAAACAACAATCTAAATGTAAGGCGTTTTCTTTGGCTTCAGTATTTGACTTTCGCAATTCAAAAGATTTTACCTTTTTATGAGGAAATAGTTCTCGAATAAATTCAACGGCTTCTTTATTGGTACGTGCTGTGATATAATCTGGATAATCTTCACCGGTATAGGTTCCAACAAAAATATAATCATTCCACGGCATTACATCTCCACCTTCAACATGCACTTTTTCCGGTAATGTAATTACTTTATCTGCATCTATCTGATCAATAACATATTGTAATGCTTCTATTTCACGATCTCTATCAGGTAATATATTAGATTTGATAAATTTATCATCAATTACAAAAGCAATATCTCTGGTGAAAATTTGATTTACATTTTCTAACACAGTAGGACGATAAACTTTTACTTCATACTTTTCTAAAATTTTCAGAAATGCTTCCATTTCTTTGACCATATCCGGAATTTTAGGATAGGTTCCTGCTAAAATATGTTCTCTAGATTTTGGGTCATAGGCTTCCTCAAAAGTTGGCACCGATCCGTTACTTTTTGCAGTGCCTAATACAACGGCTCTTAATCTTGATGTTTCGTTTTGTATGTTTAGTTGGAGCCTGATAGGGTTCATAAAAGGAATGACTAAAAATAAAATAGTTGATTTATGTCTCGTCGAGCGCAGTCGAGACGTTTTAATATAGTTCTTCCCGAGTGCTCGAGACGCTCTAACAAACAGGTTTAAAGTGTTTTATGAATTATTATCTTTTATCCATCGTTTTAAAAGGTCTATAGGTTTCACCGGTATAAATTTGACGTGGACGGCCAATAGGTTCTTTACCTAAACGCATTTCTTTCCATTGTGCAATCCATCCCGGTAAGCGACCTAAAGAGAACATTACCGTAAACATTTCAGTTGGAATACCTAAAGCGCGATAAATAATACCAGAGTAAAAATCGACATTAGGATACAGTTTTCTATCTACAAAATATTGATCTTCTAAGGCTTCTTTTTCCAATCCTTTGGCAATATCAAGTACAGGGTCTTCAACACCTAAATTGCTCAATACTTCATCAGCTGATTTTTTAATAATTTTTGCTCTAGGATCAAAATTTTTATATACTCTATGTCCAAAGCCCATTAAACGGAAAGGATCACTTTTATCTTTAGCTTTCGCCATATATTTTTTGGTATCTCCACCGTCTTCTTTAATAGCCTCTAACATTTCAATAACTGCTTGATTGGCACCACCGTGCAATGGTCCCCAAAGTGCAGAAATACCTGCAGCTAATGAAACAAATAAACCTGCATGTGAAGAACCGGTAATACGCACCGTACTTGTAGAACAGTTTTGTTCGTGATCAGCATGTAAAATTAATAGTTTATCTAATGCATCTAATACAACCTTATTTGTAACATACTCTTCATTTGGTTTTCTAAACATCATCTTTAATACATTTTCAACATAACCTAACGAAGTATCGCCATATTCTAAAGGCAATCCTTGTCTTTTACGCATCGTCCACGCCACCAATACCGGAAACTTCCCTAAAATTCTAACAATGGCATTATACATTGCTTCTTCAGAATCTACATTCACAGAAGTAGGGTTAAATGCAGTCAATGCACTGGTTAAAGATGCTATTACACCCATTGGATGTGCTGATTTAGGAAATGCATCAATGATCTTCTTCATTTCTTCATCAACAAGCGATTCTTTTTTAATATCAGCATGAAATTTCTCTAATGTTTCAGCATTTGGTAATTCGCCAAAAATCAACAAGTAAGCTACTTCTAAAAAGTCTGCTTTTTCTGCTAGATCTTCAATTGAATAACCCCTGTAGCGTAGTATTCCTTTCTCGCCATCTAAAAAAGTAATAGCACTTTCACATGAACCTGTATTTTTATAACCCGGATCTATTGTTATAACACCTCCTGTTACACTCCTTAATGTTTTTATGTCAATTCCTATTTCATTTTCAGTTCCTTTTACTAATGGAAACTCATATGATGTACCATTAATTTCCAATGTTGCTTTATCAGACATATATATCTATTTTTATTAAAATTTGAATGATGCTAATTTACGAAATTTCAGTCATATTTCAAATATGGGCACCTCTATTAATTCATTCGCATCAAAATTTTCAGAGCTTTTCTTAGGCAAATAAAATTTATGAAGCACTATCGAGATAATGCAAGTGAATTTTATGAAGTATAAGGAAAGTTCTGAGAACCCTTTGGGAACAATGATAACAAACAATCTGCTTCAGTAATTTTTTTTGAAATAGCTAAGGCTATTCCAAAAAAAAATGTACCTCGCATATCATTTATTTTAATTGTTTTTTGAAAGAAATGAATTAATAGAGGTACCCATATGATTTAGCTCTAATAAAATAGCGACTATTACCGGCGTAATAGTCACTATTCTAATAAATAATAAGACTTATTTTAATTGATCTTAAATGCTTTTTCTTGAGGATAATAAGCTATATCACCTAACTCTTCTTCAATACGAAGTAATTGATTATACTTAGCCATTCTATCACTACGCGAAGCTGAACCTGTTTTTATTTGACCGGTATTCAAAGCTACTGCTAAGTCTGCAATTGTATTATCTTCAGTTTCTCCTGAACGATGGCTCATTACTGAAGTATAACCGGCATTATGCGCCATATTTACAGCGGCAATTGTCTCTGTAAGTGTACCTATTTGGTTTACTTTGATCAAGATAGAGTTTGCGATTCCTTCATTAATTCCACGAGACAATCTATCTACATTTGTTACATATAAATCATCACCAACCAATTGTACCTTATCTCCTATTTTTTCGGTTAGTTGTTTCCAACCATCCCAATCGTTTTCATCCATACCATCTTCAATTGAGATGATAGGATATTTTTCAGAAAGTTCTGTTAAATACTGAGCTTGTTCAGCTGATGTTCTTATGGCTCCTTTATTGCCTTCAAATTTGGTATAATCATATTTACCATCCACATAAAATTCTGCAGCAGCACAATCTAATGCAATCATCACCTCATCACCAATTTTATATCCTGCATTTTTTACTGCTACAGCAATAGTTTCAAGTGCATCTTCTGTTCCGTCTAAAGCGGGAGCAAATCCTCCTTCATCACCAACAGCCGTACTTAAACCTCTATCATGTAATACTTTTTTAAGATTGTGAAAAATTTCAGTCCCCATTTGTAAAGCATGACTAAAACTTTTCGCCTTAACAGGCATTACCATAAATTCTTGAAATGCAATTGGTGCATCAGAATGCGAACCTCCGTTAATGATATTCATCATGGGTACTGGTAATGTTTTTGCAGAAACTCCACCCACATAACGATATAAAGGTATATTTAATTCATGCGCAGCAGCTTTAGCAGCAGCTAAAGAAACCCCTAAAATAGCATTAGCACCTAATTTAGATTTATTTGGTGTACCGTCTAAATCAATCATTATTTTATCGATCAACTCTTGTTCAAATACTGAAACACCTAGTAACTCTTCAGCAATTATAGTATTTACATTTGATACTGCTTTTAGTACTCCTTTACCCATAAAATCTTTTCCACCATCACGTAATTCTACTGCTTCATGTTCACCGGTTGACGCTCCTGAAGGGACAGCAGCTCTTCCAATAGTGCCGTTTTCTGTAATTACGTCTACTTCAACTGTTGGATTTCCTCTTGAATCGAAAATTTGACGTGCATGAATGTTGATAATAATGCTCATTGTATTGTGTTTTTTTGTAACCTGAGTTCGACCTAAGATTTAATTTACAGAACCCTAAGAAGAGGTGAGATTGAAGTGTAAAATTAAGGAATTGAAATGGTTATAAGGTCTTATAATTAGTTTTTATACGATAACGTTTTCGTTTAATCTTTAGTCCTGAAAGGAATTGAAACTCTTTCATGGTCATCTATTTTAATTCTTAATCATCTCAAAAAACTGATCAAATAAATATTCAGCATCATGAGGTCCCGGGCTTGCTTCTGGATGGTATTGAACCGAAAAACATTTTTTATTCTTTAAACAAATACCTGCAACCGTATGATCATTCAAATGTACATGCGTTATTTCTATATCTGGATGTGCTTCAGTTTCTTCTTTATTAATGGCAAAACCATGATTCTGTGAAGTTATTTCTCCTTTACCGGTAACCAAGTTTTTAACAGGATGATTAATTCCTCTATGTCCGTGATGCATTTTATAAGTTGAAATTCCGTTTGCTAACGCAATTACTTGATGTCCTAAACAAATACCAAATAAGGGTAAATCTCTTTTGATAATTTCTTTAGCTACCAATTGAGCTTCAACCAAAGGTTCAGGATCACCAGGTCCATTTGATAAAAAATACCCGTCAGGATTCCAACTATTCATTTCTTCAAAAGTTGCATTGTAAGGAAATACTTTTACATAAGCATCTCGTTTAGCCAAGTTTCTAAGAATGTTCTTTTTAATACCTATATCTAAAGCAGCAATTTTATGAGTTGCATCCTCATTACCAAAAAAATAAGGTTCTTTAGTTGACACTTTTGATGCCAATTCTAAACCTTCCATAGAAGGAACTTTTGCTAATTGCTTTTGTAATACATCAATGTTATCTATATCTGTTGATATGATAGCATTCATTGCTCCATTATCTCGAATATAAGCAACTAAGGCTCTGGTATCAACATCAGAAATTGCTACTAGGTTATGTTTAACAAACCAATCTTTTAATGAGCCGTCTGCATCAACACGTGAATAATCAAAACTAAAATTTCTACATATTAAACCTGCAATTTTTATTCCTTCAGATTCAATTTCCTCACTATTTACTCCATAATTACCAATGTGTGCGTTGGTAGCAACCATTAATTGTCCAAAGTAAGAAGGGTCTGTAAAAATTTCTTGATAACCTGTCATACCTGTATTAAAACAAATCTCTCCGGTTGAAGTGCCCTCAATTCCAATTGATTTACCTTCAAAAATGGTTCCGTCTGCTAATAATAAGATTGCTTTTTTTCTAGTTAGATACTTCATATGATTTTTTAACTCTTCAAAAATAGTATAAAAAAAAGGATAAACTATTTTAGCTTATCCTTTCATATTTATTATTTATTAACATCTTTTATTCTTCTTCGTCAGATGCTTTCTTTTCTACAACCGGAGGAGTAGCTACAGCTTTTGTGCTTTTCTTACCACCTCTTCTACGTGTAGATTTCTTTTTCTTACCATTTGGATTATAAATTTCATTATAATCAACTAGCTCTACCATTGCCATATCAGCATTATCACCCAATCTATTACCTAATTTGATGATTCTAACATAACCTCCCGGTCTATCAGCTACTTTAGTTGCTACTTCTCTAAACAATTCTGTAACTGCTTCTTTTTGTCTTAGATAACTAAACACAATTCTTCTATTGTGAGTTGTATCGCTTTTAGATTTTGTAATTAAAGGCTCAACAAACTGTCTTACAGCCTTCGCTTTAGCTACAGTTGTATTAATACGTTTATGCTCTATTAATGAACAAGCCATATTAGCTAACATTGACTTTCTATGCGCTGTTTTTCTACCTAAATGATTAAATTTCTTTCCGTGTCTCATCTTTTCTCAGATATTAGACATTAGACATTAGACATTAGACATATTTGTCTTTTATCTTTTGTCTTTTATCTTGTTTCTTATTATTCTTTATCTAATTTGTATTTACTCAAATCCATTCCAAAAGTTAGACCTTTAACATTTACTAACTCATCTAACTCTGTTAATGATTTCTTACCAAAGTTTCTGAATTTCATTAAGTCATTCTTATTGAACGATACTAAATCACCTAAGGTATCAACTTCAGCTGCTTTTAAACAGTTTAAAGCTCTCACTGAAAGATCCATATCAATCAATCTAGTTTTAAGTAATTGTCTCATATGAAGTGATTCTTCATCATAAGTATCTGTTTGTGCAATTTCATCTGCTTCAAGTGTAATTCTCTCATCTGAGAATAACATAAAGTGATGAATTAATATTTTCGCAGCTTCTGTTAATGCATCTTTAGGATTGATTGAACCATCTGTTACGATATCAAAAATTAATTTTTCATAATCGGTTTTTTGTTCAACACGAAAATTTTCAACTGCATACTTCACATTCTTAATAGGTGTGTAAATAGCATCAGTAAAAATAGTTCCTAAAGGAGCATTTGCTTTTTTATTCTCTTCAGACAAAACAAAACCTCTACCTTTTTCTATAGTGAATTCAAGATCAAGTTTTACAGATTTTTCCATATTACAGATTACTAAATCTGGATTTAATACTTGAAAACCTGAGATGAAATTTTGAAAATCACCAGCAGTCATTTGCTCTTGACCTGTAATAGAAACAGATACTGTTTCGTTATCTGTCTCTTCTATTTGTTGCTTAAAACGTACTTGTTTAAGGTTTAAAATAATTTCCGTTAGATCTTCAACGATTCCTTTTATTGTAGAAAATTCATGTTCTACACCTTCAACTCTTAAAGATGTAATTGCATATCCTTCTAAAGAAGATAATAAAACTCTTCTAAGAGCATTACCTACCGTTAAACCATAACCTGGTTCTAAAGGTCTGAATTCGAATCTACCTTCAAAATCAGTAGAATCAATCATTATAACTTTATCGGGTTTTTGAAAATTTAATATTGCCATAAGTTTTGCTATTATCTTTAATTATTTAGAATATAATTCTACTATAAACTGTTCGTTAATATTTTCTGGAATTTGAATTCTTTCCGGTACTTTAACAAATGTACCTTGCATCGTATCACCATTCCAATTTAACCACTCATATACAGCACTATTGTTTGTTAAAGAGTTTTCAATTGCAGTAAGCGATTTTGATTTTTCTCTAACTCCAACAACATCTCCAGGCTTTAAATCATATGATGGAATATTCACCAAATTACCATTTACAGTAATATGACGGTGAGATACTAATTGACGAGCACCGCTACGAGAAGGCGAAATACCTAAACGATACACCACATTGTCTAATCTAGACTCACAAAATTGCAATAAAATTTCACCTGTAATACCTTTACTTCTTGAAGCTCTTTTAAATAAATTTCTAAACTGACGCTCTAAAATACCGTAGGTATATTTTGCTTTTTGCTTTTCCATTAACTGGACAGCATATTCAGACTTTTTACCACGACGTCTGTTATTACCGTGTTGTCCCGGAGGGAAATTTCTTTTTTCGAAAGATTTATCATCTCCGAAGATTGCTTCGCCAAATTTACGAGCAATTTTAGTTTTTGGTCCTGTATATCTTGCCATTTCTTTGTTATGTAAGCAGGGATTATGAATTAAGGCTTATCCTTCGATAATCAAATTTCCTACTTGATTAAAATATAATGCTGAACTCATTTCAGCATCTGTTTATATTATTTATATATTTTCTTTTTAAAAGAAGCTGAAACTCCCGACGCTTCGGGGCAGCTTGTAAATTGACGAAGTCAATTTACACTCTTCTTCTCTTAGGAGGTCGACATCCGTTATGTGGTAATGGAGTAACATCAATAATTTCTGTTACTTCTATACCTGCATTATGGATAGTTCTAATAGCAGATTCCCTACCATTACCTGGTCCTTTTACATACACTTTTACTTTTCTAAGTCCTGCTTCATATGCTACTTTTGCACAATCTTCAGCAGCCGTTTGAGCAGCGTAAGGTGTGTTCTTTTTAGAACCTCTAAAACCTTGTTTACCTGCTGATGACCAAGAAATTACATCTCCTTTTTTATTTGTTAAAGAGATAATTATGTTATTAAATGAAGCTTTAATGTGTGCTTCACCGATAGCATCAATAACAACTTTACGTTTTTTTGTACTTGTTTTTGCCATATTTCTAGTATTTAGTAGTTAGTAGTTAGTAGTTAGATATCTCTCCAATTCGGATTAAAAATTCTCACTTCTCAATACTAATTACTCATATCTATTTATTATTTAGTTGCTTTCTTTTTGTTAGCAACCGTTTTTCTTTTACCTTTTCTCGTTCTAGAGTTATTCTTTGTTCTTTGACCTCTTAAAGGAAGTCCAACTCTATGACGGATACCTCTATAACAGCCAATATCCATTAAACGTTTGATGTTTAATTGAGTTTCTGAACGAAGTTCTCCTTCAATTGTAAATACACCTGCCTGCTCTCTAATTCTTCCAATTTCATCATCAGTCCAATCTTGAACTTTAGTGCTTTCATCTACTTTTGCATTTGCTAAAATTTCTTTAGCCCTGCTTCTACCAATACCATAGATATAAGTTAATGAAATAACTCCTCTTTTGTTTTTTGGTATGTCAATTCCTGCTATTCTTGCCATATTAATTTAGTCTTTAGCGGTTAGTCTTTAGCAGTTAGTTTATTAGTAGTGGATTATTTTTACCATTTTCTAACGTCTAATTACTAACATCTATCTTACCCTTGCCTTTGTTTAAATCTAGGATTCTTTTTGTTAATTACATATAACCTGCCTTTTCTGCGAACAATCTTGCAGTCGGCACTTCTTTTCTTTATTGATGCTCTTACTTTCATCTATTTCTTTTTTTTGATTTACACTTCGACTCCGCTCAGTGTGACATCAATTTTTAGTATCTATAAGTTATACGAGCCTTTGTTAAATCATAAGGACTCATTTCTAATTTCACTTTATCTCCCGGTAATAATTTAATATAATGCATACGCATTTTACCGGAAATGTGCGCTGTAACTATATGTCCGTTTTCTAGTTCAACACGAAACATTGCATTTGATAATGCTTCATTAATAGTTCCGTCTTGTTCTATTGCTTTTTGTTTTGCCATTATGCTACAGATTTTCTTTTAGTTCCAGATTTCATTAGACCGTCATAGTGATGATTTAATAAATGTGAATTTATTTGTTGGATTGTATCAATAGCAACTCCAACCATAATCAATAATGATGTTCCTCCATAAAATATAGCCCAACCTGGCTGCACACCTGCCTTTACTACTATTGCAGGTAAAATCGCTAATAAGGCTAAGAAAATTGATCCTGGTAAAGTTATTCTTGATAGCACAGTATCTAAATAATCAGCTGTTTCTTTTCCCGGTCTAATTCCCGGTAAGAAACCACCGCTTCGTTTTAAATCATCAGCCATTTTATTAGTAGGTATAGTAATAGCTGTATAGAAATAACTAAATATAATTATTAATACCGCGAATAAAATATTATACCATAGACCAAACATATCTGCAAATGCAATACCAATAGATTTAATTGTTTCATTTTCAGAACTACTTAAAAGTTGAGGAACAAACATTAATGCTTGTGCAAATATAATTGGCATTACACCTGATGAATTCAACTTTAAAGGAATGTATTGTCTTGCTCCGGCAACATCTTTAATATTACCGGCTACTGTTCTCCTAGCGTATTGAACGGCAATTTTTCTAACTGCAGTTACTAAAAATACAGATGCTAAAATAACAACCAACCACATGATAACTTCAATAAATATCATTAAAAACCCACCATTAGACTGCGTAACTCTAGAGGTAACTTCTTGCATAAATGTTGATGGTAATGTAGCTATAATACCAATCATAATTAATAATGAGATACCATTACCTATACCTTTATCAGTAATCCTCTCACCTAACCACATTGCAAAAATAGTACCTGTGGTTAATAATAACATAGATGAAAACCAGAACATTGGACCGGTACCTAATAAAAATGCACTTTGTGGTATTCCTAAAGCTGGTAAACCACCAATATAAGCAGGTGCTTGCAATAATAAAATACCAATAGTTAACCAACGTGTTATCTGATTTATTTTCTTTCGACCACTTTCTCCTTCTTTTTGTAATTTCTGTAAATACGGAACTGCAATTCCCATTAACTGAACCACAATAGAAGCTGAAATATAAGGCATAATACCCAATGCCATTACAGATGCTTGGGCAAAAGCTCCACCTGTAAATGCATTTAATAGACCCAACAAATTATTATCCTTGGTGGTATTTTGAAGGCCTGCTAATTGTGAAGGATCAATTCCCGGCAATGTAACTTGCGCAGCTAAACGATACACCACCATCAAACCTAGCGTAATCAAAATCTTATTTCTAAGCTCTTCAATTTTCCAAATATCTTGTATGGTACTAATAAATTTTTTCATTTATACTTAATAATCTTTTTATAATATTACTGCTTCACCACCTGCTTTTTCTATAGCTTCTTTAGCTGTTGCAGTAAACTTATGTACAGTAATATTTAATTTAGCTTTTAGTTCTCCTCTACCTAAAATCTTTACTAAATCATTTTTACGAGCTAATCTATTTTCTACAAGAACATCCATGGTAATGATATCTTTAATTCTACCATTATCTACCATTGCTTGTAGTACATCTAGATTAATACCGTTGTATTCTTTACGGTTTATATTTTTAAACCCGAATTTAGGCACACGTCTTTGTAATGGCATTTGACCACCTTCAAAACCAATCTTTTTAGAATATCCTGAACGAGATTTTGCTCCTTTGTGTCCTCTTGTAGCTGTACCACCTTTACCAGATCCTTGACCTCTACCGATTCTTTTACCGCTATTTTTAACTGAACCTTTTGCAGGTTGTAAGTTATTTAATTCCATAAACTATCTTATTTAACTTCTTCTACAGAAATTAAGTGTTGAACTTTATTGACCATTCCAAGTATTGTTGGTGATGCGTCATGCTCAACTACTTGATTTAATTTACGCAAACCTAATGCCTCTAAAGTTCTTTTTTGATCTTGAGGGCGTCTAATTTTGCTACGTATCTGTTTTACTCTTATTTTTTTCATTGTGACCCTTTATTAACCGTTAAAAACTTTATTTAAAGAAACACCTCTTTGTTGCGCTACAGTATTTGCATCACGCAATTGTAATAAAGCATCAAAAGTAGCTTTAACAACATTGTGAGGGTTTGAAGAACCCTGAGATTTTGATAATACATTATGTACTCCAACAGATTCTAATACAGCACGAACAGCTCCACCGGCAATTACACCTGTACCATGAGATGCAGGTTTTAAGAATACTTTTGCTCCTCCAAACTTACCTTTTTGTTCATGAGGCAATGTTTTTTTAATAATTGGTATTCTCACTAAATTCTTCTTTGCATCTTCAATAGCTTTAGCAATTGCGGATGCAACATCTTTAGATTTACCAAGACCATGACCTACTACGCCATTTTCATTACCTACTACAACAATAGCTGAAAAACCAAAAGTTCTACCACCTTTTGTTACTTTAGTAACTCTTTGTACTCCAACCAAATGATCTTTTAAATCTAAACCGCTTGGTTTTACTGTTTCAACGTTTCCGTATTTTTGATTCATAATCTCTTATTAAAATTTTAATCCTGCTTCTCTTGCTCCGTCAGCTAATGCTTTAACTCTACCATGGTATAAAAATCCATTTCTATCAAAAGCAACGTTTTCAATACTTGCTTTTGATGCTTTTTCAGCTAATGCTTTTCCAACAAGGGCAGCAATTTCTATTTTTGTTCCTTTATTAGAAGCAATTCCTTTTTCTCTTGATGAAGCAGCAACTAAAGTGATACCGGCAACATCATCAATTAATTGAGCATTAATTTCTTTATTACTTCTAAATACTGAAAGCCTTGGCTTCGTAGCATTTCCAGAAACAATTTTTCTGATTCTATGCTTAATTCTATATCTTCTTTGTAGCTTTGATAATGCCATTTTGATTAACGATTAACGATTAACGATTAACGATTTTTGATGTATGATTTACGATTTACGATTTTTGATTTCAGGTTCGTAATTCTAAAATCTAATCTCGTAAACTATTTTTATGCAGATTTACCTGCTTTTCTTCTTAATTGCTCTCCAACAAACTTAACTCCTTTACCTTTATATGGTTCCGGTCTTCTAAATGAACGAATTTTTGCTGCAACTTGCCCTACTAATTGTTTATCAAATGAAGTTAATTTAATTATCGGATTCTTTCCTTTTTCAGAGATTGTTTCAATTTTTACTTCTGGAGCTATATTTAACACTATATTATGTGAAAAACCTAACGCCAAATCTAATTTTTGACCTTGGCTATTAGCTCTATATCCTACACCAACTAATTCTAGTTCTTTTGTAAAACCTTTAGAAACACCTTCAATCATATTATTAACCAAAGCTCTGTATAAACCATGCTTTGCCCTATGATCTTTACTTTCAGAAGAACGCTCTAAAACTACTTGACCTTCCTCTATTTTTACATTAATATCTTTTATCTCTTGAGATAATTCACCCATTCTTCCTTTTACAGTAACAACACCATCTTTAAAATCGACTGTTACACCTTCCGGAATTGCAATTGGATTTTTTCCTATTCTTGACATCTTCTAAAACTTTTAGTATACGTTACAAATTACTTCGCCTCCAACTTTCTCTTGAATTGCTTTTTTGTTAGTCATCACACCTTTTGATGTTGAAACTATCGCAATTCCAAGTCCGTTTAAAACTCTTGGCATATCAGAAGCTCTCGTATATTTACGCAAACCCGGTTTACTTACTCTTTGAATATTTCTAATTATTGGTTGCTTTGTTACTTTATCATATTTCAAAGCAATCATAATTCTATCTTGAACTTTATCTTCTACAAATTTATAACTTAAGATATAACCTTGATCAAATAAAATCTTCGTAATTTCTTTTTTTAAGTTAGAAGCCGGTATTTCAACTACTCTATGCCCTGCACTTGCAGCATTTCTTATTCTTGTCAAATAATCCGCTATAGGATCTGTATACATACTATATTAATTTTACGGTTTTGGTTTTTAATCCTGAGTACTCGGGATTAAACCTGAAACCAATTTATAATTTTTACCAACTGGCTTTTTTTACTCCCGGAATCAGTCCTTTATTTGCCATTTCACGAAATGTAACACGTGAAACACCAAACTGACGCATATATCCTTTAGGTCTTCCTGTTATTTTACAACGATTATGCATACGAATAGGTGATGCATTTTTGGGTAACTTTTGTAATCCCTCATAATCTCCGGCTTCTTTTAAAGCTTTCCTTTTTTTAGCATATTTAGCTACTATTTTTGCTCTTTTAACCTCACGGGCTTTCATTGATTCTTTTGCCATCTCTAATTCTTTTTAAATGGTAAACCTAATTCGTGTAATAATGATTTTGCCTCTTTATCAGTATTTGCAGAAGTTACAAAAGAGATATCCATACCTCCTATTTTGTTTACTTTATCAATATTGATTTCAGGAAAAATAATTTGTTCAGTAACGCCTAAGTTGTAATTTCCTCTACCATCAAAACCTGTTGCTTTGACGCCTCTGAAATCTCTAACTCTTGGTAATGATGCTGTAACCAATCTATCTAAAAATTCGTACATTCTATCACCATGTAAAGTAACTTTAACACCTATTGGCATTCCTTTACGAAGTTTAAACGCAGCGACATCTTTTTTAGACAATGTAGCAACTGCTTTTTGACCGGAAATTTTAGTTAGCTCTTCAACAGCATATTCTATTAATTTCTTATCAGCAACTGCAGCTCCAACACCTTTACTAATTACAATTTTTTGTAATTTAGGAACTTGCATTATATTTTTATAACCGAACTCTTCGGTTAAAGCAGCTTTAATTCTGCCTGTATAATCTTCTTTAAGTCTTGGTACGTATGCCATAACTAAATAATTTCTTTAGATTTTTTAGAATATCTAACTTTTTTATCGCCATCCATTCTATAACCAACTTTTGTTGTTTCGCCCTTTTCTAATATCATTAAATTAGAAATATGTATTGGAGCTTCAAATTTTGAAATACCTCCTTGTGGGTTTTGAGCACTAGGTTTAGTGTGTTTAGACACCATGTTTACACCTTCTACAATTGCCTTATTCTTATCTTTAAGAATTTTAACAATTTTTCCTTCTTGACCTTTATCGTCACCAGCCATTACTTTAACTGTATCTCCTGTTTTGATCTTTAACTTTGACATAATTTGTAAACTTATTAAAGCACTTCAGGTGCTAATGATACAATTTTCATGAATTGTTTTTCACGAAGTTCTCTAGCTACCGGACCAAAAACACGTGTTCCTTTCATTTCTCCGGAAGTAGCATCTAATAAAACACATGCATTATCATCAAACCTAATATAAGATCCATCTTTACGACGTACTTCTTTTTTAGTGCGTATAACTACTGCTCTAGAAACTTGTCCTTTTTTTACGGTTCCGTTAGGCGTAGCAGCTTTTACTGAAACTACAATTTTATCTCCTACAGAAGCATAACGTCTTTTTGTTCCGCCAAGCACACGAATAACCAGTACTTCTTTTGCCCCAGTGTTATCGGCTACTTTTAATCTTGATTCTTGTTGTAACATAATTATTTAGCTCTTTCTAAGATTTCTACTAGTCTCCAACGTTTGGTTTTACTTAATGGACGTGTTTCCATTATTCTAACAGTATCGCCAATATTACAATCGTTTGTTTCGTCATGTGCAACAAATTTCTTTGTTTTTAATACGAACTTTCCGTACATAGGGTGTTTCACTCTAGTAACTTCATTAACTACAATAGATTTTTGCATCTTATTACTTGATACAACTCCTATTCTTTCTTTTCTAAGATTTCTTTTTTCCATCTTGTAATTACGAATACAATTATTGTACTTCTCTTTTAGTTAATTCTGTAGCAAGTCTTGCAACAGTTCTTCTCAAATCTCTCAATTGAATTGGATTCTCTAATGGAGAAATGGTATGAGCCATTTTAAGATCTGTTTGATTCTTTTGTAACGCTGCTAATTTTTCTTGCAATTCAGCTACAGATAATTCTTTAATTTCTGATTGTTTCATGTGTTTATTCTTACTGCTTTTTCATCGGTCATCCCGATAGCTATCGGGACTGTTCGCTATCTACCATTTTATTTTGGTTAGTCCCGAGTACTCGGGAGCAACATGCTCGTTTCATCTACTTTAATATTAAGCGTTAGTGTCGTAATCTCTTGCTACTATAAATTTTGTTCTAACAGGTAATTTTTGCGCTGCTAATCTCAATGCTTCTTTTGCAATATCGATCGACACTCCTCCAACTTCAAATAAGATTCTCCCCGGTTTAACAACAGCTACAAAATATTCCGGAGCACCTTTTCCTTTACCCATACGTACCTCTAAGGGCTTTTTTGTAATAGGCTTGTCCGGGAAAATCTTAATCCATAAACTACCTTGTCTTTTCATATAACGAGTAGCTGCAATACGAGCTGCTTCTATTTGTCGAGATGTAAGTAAGTTTTGATCTAAAGCTTTTATTCCGAACATCCCATTAGATAGTCTATGACCTCTTCCGGAAATACCTTTCATATTACCTTTAGCTTTCTGTACTTTACGATATTTTACTCTCTTTGGTTGTAACATTTTCTAAACTTTAAAAAATTATCTTCTTCTTTGAGGTTTTCTTGGACCACCTTTACCTGCCCCTCCTTTACCTTGTTTCTTAGACAAACCAACTAATGGAGATAAATCTCTTTTACCATAAACCTCACCTTTCATAATCCATACTTTAACACCTATTCTACCATAAGTGGTATGCGCCTCAACAAGTGCATAATCAATATCTGCTCTAAAAGTAGACAATGGAATTCTACCATCTTTATAGTGCTCAGAACGTGCCATTTCAGCACCATTCAAACGACCAGAAATCTGAACTTTAATACCTTCAGCGTTCATACGCATTGAAGCAGCAATAGCCATCTTAATTGCACGTCTATAAGAAATTCTATTCTCAATTTGACGAGCGATACTAGAACCTACTAAGAAAGCATCCAATTCCGGGCGCTTAATTTCAAAAATATTGATTTGAATTTCTTTACCGGTAATTTTTTTAAGTTCTTCTTTTAATTTATCTACTTCTTGACCTCCTTTACCAATAATGATACCCGGACGCGCTGTAGTGATAGTAATAGTTATCAACTTAAGTGTACGCTCTATAATTACTCTAGAAACACTAGCTTTTGCTAATCTAGCATGAATATACTTTCTTATTTTATAATCTTCAGCAAGTTTATCACCATAGTTTCTTCCACCGTACCAGTTAGATTCCCATCCTCTGATAATTCCTAAACGATTTCCTATTGGATTAGTTTTTTGTCCCATACTATTTACGAATTGCTTGAATTATTTTTTACACCTAAAACCATAGTAACGTGATTAGAACGTTTTCTAATTCTATGTGCACGTCCTTGTGGTGCCGGTCTTAATCTTTTTAACATCATTGCACTATCTACATATATCTCTTTAACAAACAAACCTACATCTTCAATACTTGCATCTTCATTTTTCGCTTGCCAGTTAGCAATTGCAGATAATGTTAGTTTTTCTAGACTACGTGCAGCATCTTTTGGGCTAAATTTTAGAATCTGAAGTGCTTTTTCAACTTCAATCCCTCTAACTAGATCAGCTACCAAACGCATTTTTCTTGGCGATGTAGGGCAGCCATTTAATTTCGCAAAAAACTTGTTTTTACGTTCTTCTTTAAGCTGCTGTGCTCTTAACTTTTTTCGAACTCCCATGATTTCCTACTATTTTTTACCTTTATTTTTCGCACCTGCATGTCCTCTAAATGAACGTGTTGGTGAAAACTCTCCTAATTTATGACCTACCATATTCTCAGTTATATAAACCGGAACAAATTGGCGACCGTTATGAACACCTATTGTTTGTCCAACAAAATCAGGAGTAATCATAGATGCTCTTGACCAAGTTTTGATAACAGATTTCTTATTAGAATCAATATTTGTTTGTACTTTCTTTTCCAATTTATGGAAAACGTAAGGTCCTTTTTTTAATGAACGTGCCATAGTTTACTTATTTTTTTCTACGTTCTAAAATATATTTATTACTCGCTTTCGCTTTAGAACGCGTCTTAAATCCTTTTGCAGGAATACCTTTTCTAGATCTTGGATGCCCTCCTGAAGCCTTTCCTTCACCACCACCCATTGGATGATCAACCGGATTCATAACTACCGCTCTTGTACGAGGTCTTCTTCCTAACCATCTACTTCTACCTGCTTTACCGGATACTTCTAATTGATGATCAGAATTTGATACCACACCAATAGTAGCTTTACAAGTAATTAAAATCATTCTTGTTTCACTAGAAGGTAATTTTATTGTTGCATACTTACCTTCTCTTGCCATTAATTGAGCAAAAGAACCTGCACTACGGGCTATAACAGCTCCTTGACCAGGGTGTAATTCAATACAAGATATTACGGTACCTAAAGGAATATTACTTAAGGTCATAGTATTTCCAACTTCTGGAGCAACTTCTTCTCCTGAAACTACAGTTTGTCCAACCTTTAATCCGGCTTGAGCAATAATATATCGCTTTTCGCCATCAGCATAATGCAATAATGCAATATATGCTGTACGATTAGGGTCATATTCAATAGTTTTTACAGTAGCCGGAACACCATCTTTATTTCTTTTAAAGTCAATAATACGGTATTTCTTTTTATGACCACCACCTAAATAGCGCATCGTCATCTTACCATCATTATTTCTTCCTCCAGATCTTTTCTTAGGAGCTAATAAACTCTTTTCAGGTCTATTAGTAGTCACCTCTTCAAAGTCGTTAACGACTCTAAAACGTTGACCCGGTGTTATTGGTTTTAATTTTCTTAATGACATCTTTTTTCGTCTTAGATATTGCTATAAAAATCAATATTATCTCCGTCAGCTAACTCAACGATTGCTTTTTTATAAGCACCTTTCATTCCTGTAACCACACCTCTTTTAGTATGTTTCGTTTGACGTTTTACAGGATAATTCATCGTTCTTACTTTGTTAACTGAAACTCCATAAGCTTGCTCAACAGCTTGCTTAATTTCAATCTTATTAGCTTTCATATTTACTACAAAACCATAGCGGTTAAATAACTCACTTTGATCAGTAACTTTCTCTGTAATAATAGGTTCTATTAAAATGCTCATAATATTACTTGCTAAAATTAGATTCAATTTCTTCTATACATGTTTCTGAAAGCACAATTTTATTTGCGTTTAAAACATTGTAAGTATTTAATCTTGAGGTACTTATAATATTTGCGTTTTTCAAATTGCGCGACGACAAATATACATTTTTATTTGAGGCGTCCAATACAAATAAAGATTTTTTATTTTCAAGCTCTAAAGCCTTTAAAATATTGATAAAATCTTTGGTTTTTGGAGCATCAAAATTAAAGCTTTCCAGCACAATAATATTCTCTTCTTTTGCTTTTATAGATAAGGCCGATTGGCGAGCTAAACGTTTTAAATTTTTATTCAATTTAAAACCATAATCTCTTGGTCTTGGACCGAATACTCTACCACCACCTCTAAATATAGGAGACTTAATACTACCCGCACGGGCAGTACCTGTACCTTTTTGCTTTTTAATCTTTCTAGTACTTCCTTTTATATCAGCTCTTTCTTTAGCTTTATGTGTACCTTGACGTTGATTAGCCAAAAATTGTTTCACATCTAAATAAACAGCATGCTTATTTGGCTCTATTGCAAAAATAGCATCTGAAAGCTCAACTTTTCTTCCAGTATTTTTCCCGTTGATATCTACTACTGCTACCTTCATTATTTCTGTATAATTAAAAAAGAGTTCTTATGACCGGGAATCGCACCTTTTACAACTAAAAGATTCTTTTCCGGAACCACTTTTAAAACTCTTAAATTTTGAACTGTTACTTTTTCGCCACCCATTCTACCTGCCATTCTCATTCCTTTAAATACTCTTGCAGGATATGATGCAGCACCAATAGAACCCGGAGCTCTTAAACGGTTATGTTGACCATGAGTTGCTTGACCAACACCAGCAAAACCGTGACGTTTTACAACCCCTTGAAAACCTTTACCTTTTGATGTACCTGATACATCAACAAATTCACCTTCTTCAAAGTGATCTACTGTTATTGTGTCCCCCAATTTATACTCAGCTTCAAACCCTTGGAATTCAATGACACGTTTTTTAGCAGATGTACCAGCTTTCTTAAAGTGTCCTTTTAACGCTTTAGTTGTCTGCTTTTCTGCTTTGTCATCGAAACCGAGTTGTAACGCTTCATATCCGTCAACCGCTTCGGTTCTGACTTGGGTAACCACACAAGGACCAGCTTGAATGACTGTACAAGGGATGTTTTTTCCGTTGTCGTCAAAAATACTGGTCATTCCTATTTTTCTTCCTATTAACCCAGACATTTGATTTTAGATTTACGATTGTTGATCTTAGATTTTTTAATCTTTATCTCGAATCGATCATTAATATTAATTACTATTTAAAAAAAATCAGAGCCAAAACACTTCAACCCTGAATGTATTTTCCGTTTTTCCCTTGTCAATCGCTCGGGACATGTTTATCATCCTGTCCCGATAACTATCGGGATTATTTCAGGGTCTTTAATTCTACGAAATCATGATTTCGTTTTGATTCATGAGATTCCTGCTTTCGCAGGAATGACATTATAACTTTCTTTATTAAGATTCCCGATTTCTAAATATTAATCCAAGGAATCTTCTTAAGATTCCCGCCTTCGCAGGAATGGAGATTAAACCTTAATTTCCACCTCAACACCACTTGGCAACTCCAGTTTCATCAAAGCATCAATTGTTTTTGATGAAGAGCTATAAATATCAAGTAATCTTTTATAAGAACTTAATTGAAATTGCTCTCTAGCTTTTTTATTTACGTGTGGTGAACGCAATACTGTAAATATTTTTTTGTGTGTTGGTAATGGTATTGGTCCGTTAACAACTGCACCTGTACTCTTAACCGTTTTTACGATTTTCTCAGCAGATTTATCTACCAAATTGTGATCGTAAGACTTTAATTTTATTCTAATTTTTTGACTCATCTTTATCTATTTAGTAAATTAACCTAATGCTTTTTTAATTACTTCTTCAGAAATATTAGAAGGTGTTGCTGCATAATGAGAAAATTCCATCGTTGAAGTAGCTCTACCTGATGATAATGTTCTTAATGATGTAACATAACCAAACATTTCAGATAATGGTACAGTAGCTTTTACTACTTTAGAACCTGCTCTATCTGACATATCACTAACCTGACCTCTACGACGGTTTAAATCACCAACAATATCACCCATATTTTCTTCAGGAGTCAATGCTTCTAATTTCATAATAGGTTCCATGATTACTGCACCTGCTGCTTTAGCTGCTGATTTGTAACCTAATTTTGCTGCTAATTCAAATGATAGTGCATCAGAATCTACAGGGTGAAAAGAACCATCTTTCAATGTAATTTTCATCGTATCCATTTCATATCCTGCTAAAGGACCATTTTTCATTGCTGCCTTGAAACCTTTCTCTACAGAAGGAATAAATTCTTTAGGAATACGCCCTCCTTTAATTTGATCAATAAATTGCAATCCAGATCCTTCAAAATCTTCATCTACAGGACCCATCTCGAATACTATATCACCAAATTTGCCACGTCCACCAGATTGCTTTTTATAAGTTTCTCTATGCTGAGTGGTTTTAGTTAATGTTTCTTTATATTCTACTTGTGGCTCACCTTCATTAACTTCAACTTTAAACTCACGTCTCAATCTATCAACGATAATATCTAGGTGCAATTCTCCCATTCCTGAGATAATTGTTTGACCGGAAGCTTCATCAGTTTTTACTTGAAAAGTTGGATCTTCTTCAGCTAATTTAGCCAAAGCCATTCCTAATTTATCAACATCAACTTTTGTTTTTGGCTCAACTGCAATACCAATTACCGGATCAGGAAAATCCATGCTCTCTAAAATAATTGGATGTTTTTCAGCAGAAAGTGTATCTCCTGTTTTGATACTTTTAAATCCTACGGCAGCTCCAATGTCTCCAGCTTCAATATAATCAATTGCATTTTGTTTATTAGAATGCATTTGATAAATTCGAGAGATACGTTCTTTTTTACCTGAACGATTATTCAACACATAAGAACCTGCATCTAATCTACCTGAATACACTCTGAAAAATGCCAAACGACCTACAAAAGGATCGGTAGCAATTTTAAATGCTAGAGCAGCAAAAGGTTCTTTTACATCCGGCTTACGAGAAATTTCGTTTCCGGAATTAGGATCAGTACCAATAATAGCATCTTTATCTACTGGTGAAGGTAAATATCTACATACACCATCTAATAAAAATTGTACTCCTTTATTTTTAAAGGCAGAACCACATATCATTGGAATGATAGCCATATCCATTACAGCAGCTCTCAATGCATTATGCACTTCTTCTTCTGTAATTGAATCTTCATCTTCCATGTATTTCTCCAACAAATTCTCATCGTAACTTGCCACCTCTTCAATCAACAAACCTCTATATTTAGCAGCTTCTTCTTTTAAATCTTCAGGTATATCAACAACTTGAAATGTTGCCCCCATACTTTCTTCATCCCAAACAATAGCTCTATTCTTGATTAAATCAACAATACCTTTAAAATCTCCTTCTTCACCAATAGGCAAAACAATAGGCACAGCATTTGAGCCTAACATTTCTTTTACCTGACGACAAACCATCATAAAGTCAGACCCTTGACGATCCATTTTATTTACAAAACCAATTCTTGGTACTTTATAATTATCAGCTAATCTCCAGTTGGTTTCTGATTGAGGTTCTACACCATCAACAGCAGAAAATAAGAAAACCAATCCATCAAGAACTCTTAATGATCTGTTTACTTCTACTGTAAAATCAACGTGACCCGGAGTATCAATAATATTAAAATGATACCCTTTAGCATCATCTGTTGGCTCTCCATTTTCTGTAGGAAATTCCCACGTGCAAGTTGTAGCAGCAGAAGTAATTGTAATACCACGTTCTTGTTCTTGCTCCATCCAATCCATCGTAGCAGCACCATCATGCACCTCACCAATTTTATGACTAACACCCGTATAATAAAGGATACGCTCTGTAGTTGTGGTCTTACCTGCATCAATATGCGCAGCAATACCTATATTTCTTGTATATTTTAAATCTCTAGCCATTTCTAATTAAAATCTAAAATGTGAAAATGCTTTATTTGCTTCTGCCATTTTATGAACGTCAGTTTTTTTCTTAACCGCTGCTCCTTCTTCTTTTGCAGCAGCTAAAACTTCACCTGCAAGGCGTTGAGCCATAGATTTTTCATTACGTTTTCTAGCAAATAAAATCATCCACTTAATAGCCATAGACACTTTTCTGTCTGGTCTAATCTGCATTGGAATTTGAAATGTTGCTCCCCCTACTCTTCTACTACGCACTTCTACATGAGGCATTACATTTGATAAGGCGTCTTTCCATATTTCTAATGAAGTCTTCTCTTCATCTTGTTTTCTTTCTTCTACAATCTCAAGTGCATCATAAAACACTTTAAAAGCTGTAGATTTTTTACCATCTTTCATCAAGTTATTTACAAAACGTGTAACTAACTGATCATTAAATTTAGGATCTGGTAACAGCTTCCTTTTTTTGGCTACTTTTTTTCTCATTACTTCTTTTGAGTTTATCCCCTTTGTCCGCCGGAGGCGGACATTTCCCCAAAGGGGAAAAGGAGTGTTAAATTAGATTTATTTTTTAGGGCGTTTAGCTCCGTATTTTGAACGGCGCTGTGTTCTACCCTCAACACCTGCAGTATCTAATGCACCACGAACTACGTGATACTTAACTCCAGGTAAATCTTTTACTCTTCCACCTCTAACTAATACTATTGAGTGCTCTTGAAGATTATGCCCTTCACCAGGTATGTATGCATTCACCTCATTACCATTTGTCAACCTTACCCTTGCTACTTTACGCATAGCTGAATTTGGTTTTTTTGGTGTTGTTGTATAAACACGTGTACATACGCCTCTTCTTTGTGGACAAGAATTCAATGCAGCCGATTTGTTCTTCTTAGTTATTTGGGTTCTTCCCTTGCGTACTAATTGCTGTATAGTTGGCATATAAATTAATTATTATTTTTATTTCTTAAACCTCTATTTTTAAGAGTGTGCAAATGTATAAATAATTTCTTGTTATTCAAACAGCTATTAACTAAATTTTACCAGCATTTTAAAAACATTTCAAAACCTGTATTCAGCAAACAGTTTTTTAGCTATTTTTGATGCGTTTTGAAACATAATTTTATACCATAATATATATAGACACTTATGTTAAGTGTGGAATATCGAGTAAGTATGAACAAAATTTGGCAGCTATCTGCGTTAGAAAAATTTTCCTTAACTAAAGCTATGGGCAATTTTTATGTCTTGATAATCACAAAATTTTTAGCTCCTCTTAAACGCCATTCCACACTTAATTTAGTGTTAGTTTTCTTTTTATGGAATTCTGGATCTATCTATGGTCAGAAATTAATCTTAGAAATTTCAGCAAAAGATAGTGTGAATACTATTTTTACAAACTCCATTCAATATCAGAAAACACATCTTTCAGAAATTTCTCTATTTAACTCATTAGATTCTATAAAAAACAAACTAACACAAAAAGGGTTTTTAAACTTCTCACTTGACACTATTAAAAAAAGAGACTCTATTTATCATGCTCAATTTGATTTAGGCAACATAAATAAAACAGTTCGAATTTATTATTCAAATAACGACATTGACAAAGAACAACTTTTTAGATTAGCTCCATCTGTAAAAGACACTCATTTTGATATTCTAACTGAGGGCTTATCAAGAACACTAAAGGCAATTGTTGAAATTTTTGAAACTCAAGGCAATTCTTTCACGCAGGTTTCATTAAAAAACATCACTGTCAAAAAAGATTTAATTGAAGGGACTCTAAGTGTTAAAAAATCAAAGCTTCGAAAAATTGATAAAATTGTTATTAATGGTTATAAAGACTTTCCTCAAACCTACCTCAATCATTTTTTAAAACTAAAAAACAACATTGTATTTAACAGAAATAAATTAGACAAAGTTTCTGAACTCATCACTATTTTACCTTTTGTTACAGAAATAAAACCGCCTGAAGTTCTATTCACTAAAGATTCTACCATTGTATATTTATATTTAAAAAAGAAAGCTTCAAATAAATTTGATGGTTTGGTAGGTTTTACCTCAAAAGAGGACGGTAGCGGTATTTCATTTAATGGTTATTTAGATTTATTATTAAATAATGTATTCAATAGCGGAGAATCATTTTCATTGAATTGGAAAAATAATGGAGATGAACGTCAGGTTTTTAATTTGAGCGCAACGATTCCTTATATATTCAATTCAAGCTTTTCGCCTGAAGCCACGCTTAATATTTACAAACAGGATTCTACCTTTATAAATACTAAAACTAAGTTTTCACTTCCTTATGCAATAGATGAAAGAAATGCCGTGGGTATTTCATTATATACAGAAACATCTTCAAATCTTTTAACAAATAATATGAATAATGAGATTGATGATTTTAATACCGTTTTTTATGGTATAAATTATAAGTATCAAATTCCGAATAACCAATTTTTATTCCCGGTCAAGTTTAATATTTTTAGTGAAGTACTTACAGGTAATAGAAAAACTGATGGCAATAACTTTAGGCAATCAAAATTTTATTTTAAAACCAATTATTTATGGAGTTTAAATTTTAAAAATCATATTTACCTACAAAATGAAACCGGCACATTACTATCTGATAATATTTTAACAAATGAATTATTTAGAATTGGTGGTGTAAATAGTATCAGAGGTTTTGATGAAGAAAGTATTTTTGCATCAACTTACAGCTTCTTTACTATTGAATATAGATTTACACCTAATAATAATTCTTATTTATATTCAATAACAGATCTAGGATATATCGATAATGAAATTATAAATCAATCTTCTCAAATCTATAGTTTAGGGCTAGGCTATGCTTTTACAACCAAGCTGGGAGTACTAAACCTCAGCTATGCGCTTGGTAAATTTTCAAATCAACCTTTTGATTTTGGCAACTCAAGGTTTCACTTAAAAGTTATTAGTTTTTTTTAAAGCTTGGCGCAACCTTCGTCTGCTTTTATCACTCTTAAAAGAACTTTCGTTAAAGATCTTAACAATTATTTAACTTTTTTTTAAGATTTTTCTGTTAAAAAGTTGGTTTTTTAACTATTTATTAAGACTTTTGAGGCAAATTAATTCAAATGATTATACAATGAAGACAAAGTTTAGTGGAATTTTAACGCTATTACTGGCGTTTGTAGTGCAATTTACTTTTGCACAAGAAAAAACTATTTCTGGTACTGTTACTGATGAGTCAGGACCATTACCGGGAGTTAGTGTAGTAATTAAAGGTACTGGTACTGGTGCCGAAACTGATTTTGATGGTAAATACACCATCAAAGTTAATACAGGTGATGTATTAAGATTCAGTTTTGTAGGTATGACAACTAAAGAAGTTACTGTTGGCGAATCAAATACTATAGATGTAGTTATGCAAGCTGACAATGTTCTTGAAGAAGTTATCGTTACTGCATATGGTATAAAAAAAGAAACGCGTTCTCTTGGCTATGCAGCACAAGAAGTTAAAGCTGAAGCTATTACCAATTCCGGTGCATCTAATGTATTAGATGCATTATCTGGAAAATCTTCAGGGGTTCAAATTACTAGATCTTCTGGATCTGCGGGTGGCGGATCAAGAATTGTAATTAGAGGTGCAACCTCTATGGTTGGTAATAACCAAGCACTTATTATAATTGATGGAGTTAGATCTAATAATGAAACTCTCAACGCTCAAGCCCCAACCGCAGGTACAGCATCATCAAACAGGCTAATGGATTTAAATTCCGATGATATTGAAAGTATTAGTGTTTTAAAAGGTGCTGCTGCTACAGCCGTTTATGGTACTGCAGGTTCTGGTGGGGTAATTCTTATTACTACTAAAAAAGGAACTAAAGGTCAAAGATTACAGGTTAGTGTAAGCTCACAAGTAGCTTTTGATCAAGTATCTCAATTAACCCAATTGCAAGACACGTACGCTCAAGGAAGATTAATTGGAGGAGTAACAACGTATAGAGGTTCTGAAACAGGAGAGTCCGGATCATGGGGACCTAGATTATCTGACTTAGAATACAGCACAGATAGCAATATCTATAATGCAACAAATACTGCTGGAAATTTTGGAAACGCCTTTGATGCTGATGGAAATTACAGATGGGATAATAATGGATTTTTAGTACCTAGAGGACAAGGCAATGGAACACCCGCTAATAATTACAATAAACTTAATAGCGATGATTTTTTTCGTACAGGGGTGTCATTAACAAATAACATAAGTATTTCTGGAAGTAACGAGGCAGTTACATATAGATTTTCAGCATCTGATTTAAAACAAGAAGGTATTGTGCCTAATGAAGAGTATAAAAGAAGAACATTTAATTTAGGTGCTACTTTAAAAGCCAATGACAAATTATCTTTTGAAACTGCAATTAATTATGCTCGGTCTGATTATAATAGAATTCAACAAGGTTCAAATACTTCAGGTTTATTATTAGGCTTATACAGAACGCCTGCATCATTTGACAACTCGAATGGTTTAGGAACTGGTGCTAGAGATAATGCTTTAGCTTATGAGTTTCCTGAAGATCGTAGCCAAAGAAATTACCGTGGTGGTGGTGGGTATGATAACCCTTATTGGACTATAAACAACGCTCCCGCAACGGAAGAAGTACATAGATTATTTGGTAATTTTAAAACTAATTATGTGGTGAATAATTGGATTAATTTAGGTTTAAATGTTGGGGTTGATATTACTACTGATAAAAGAAAACAGGCGTTCGAAGTTGGATCACGAACAAACCCTACAGGTAGAATTATTCTTGACGATTATTTAACAAGACAATCAGATGTAAACCTATTTGTAACTGGAGATGGAGACATTACTGATGATTTTTCATTTAATTATTTAGTTGGTGCCAACTATTTTAGCTTTGTAAGAGACCAACAAAATGAAGTTGGTATAGGTTTACTTTTTCCGGGATTTATGGATATTAGTAATACTGCTACTATATCGAGTTTAGAAGACAAAACGAGGTTTAGATCTATGGGTATTTTTGCAAACGCTCAAGTTGGTTGGAAAGATATGCTTTACCTTAATTTTTCTGCTAGACAAGATTATGATTCTAGGTTACGCGACCCTTCGAAAGAATTTAAGGCTAGTGATATTGGTTTCTTCTACCCTTCAGTTTCCGGATCTTTTGTATTTACAGAAGTTTTACCAAAAAATAAAATTTTATCCTTTGGTAAAATAAGAGCGTCATGGGCTCAAGTTGGCGCACCACCGCCAGTGGCATATTCAACTTCAACTAGTTATGAAGTTAATGACATTGATGGTACCGGTATTGCTGGAGGTTGGGGAAATGGTATTACCTTTCCAATAAGCACTCCAAATGGTCAAGTTACAACATTTGAACTAGATAATATACTAGGAAACTCTGATTTAAAACCAGAAATTACTACAACCACAGAGTATGGTATAGATTTAAGATTTTTTGGTAATAGGCTAACTCTTGATGTTGCTTATTTTAAAAGTGATATAGATGATGCCATTTTAAATCAATCATTATCAGCCTCTTCAGGCTTTACTTCAAAATGGGTTAATGCAGGCATAATGACTAGTGATGGTTGGGAAATCACTGTTGGTGCAAAACCAATCGTATCAGAAAACTTTAATTGGAATACTACAATTAACTGGAGTAAAAGTGAAACAATAGTAAAGAGACTTGCCCCAGGTATTGAAAGATTATTTTTAGCAGGATTTGCTACAGCGGGTACTTATTTAGTAGAAGGTTTACCTTATGGCGCTATTGTAGGAGGTGCATATTTAAGAGAAGAAGCAGGTACTGCTTCTGACACTAGCTTATCTATACCGGGTGGTGCAATAGTTATTGATCCTGCAACAGGTTATCAAGCTGTTGATAATACGCAACGTGTGATTGGTGATCCTAATCCTGATTTTATCTTAGGTTGGAATAACTCATTTACATATAAAAACTTGACATTAAACTTTTTATTAGACTGGAAAAAAGGTGGTGATATATGGAATGGTACAGCGTGGGCTTTATCATTTTTTGGTCGATCGCAACTTACAGCTGATACTAGAGAAGAAACACCAATAATATTAGATGGGGTTTTTCCGGATGGATCTCCAAACAATATACCAATTGTTAGAGATAGAAGTTACTGGACATCAGCCGTTGGTGGTTTCGGGTCGGTAGGAGAACAATTTGTAGAAGATGGTGGATGGATAAGGTTAAGGGAGTTATCTCTTTCGTATAACTTTTCTAAAGACCTATTCAAAAACATTCTGATTGAAAGTGCTTATATTACTTTTACAGGTAGAAACTTATGGATTGACACAGATTTTGACGGTGTAGATCCTGAAACCAGCTTAACCGGTAATGGAAACGGTCAAGGTTTTGACTATTTTAACATGCCTGGTACTAAGTCCTATATGTTTAAGGTTGGATTTAACTTTTAATAATAAACTAAGATGAAATTAAAAAAATTAATAAACGTTCTGATTATTTTTATAATCACATTATCGTCAGCATCATGCGAAGACTTTTTTTCGGATGACAATTCAGACCCTAATAAACCCATTGACGTGACAGTTGCAGCTGCATTACCTGGAATACAATTAGCTATTGTTGATTCAAAAGGAGGTTTATATTCGACTTTTAGTAATATGTTTATTCAACAAGTAGAAGGTGTTGAAAGGCAATGGGAATCTTTTAATAAATATGACATACAACCCGTTAGAACGAATGCTCCTTGGCAACAAATGTATGAAAATGTATTTATAGAGCTTAGAGTTGTATCTCAAAAAGCCACTGATGGAGGGTTTAATCACTACCTAGGTATAGCTAAAACCTTAGAAGCGTATGCTCTTATGATGACATCTGATGTTTTTGGTGACATACCTTACACCGAAGCAGGTTTAGGTGATGAAAATCCAAACCCGGCATATGATGATCAAGCAACTGTTATTTACCCTGCTATAAGAACACTATTGACTGATGCTCTAGTGCTATTTGATGATGTTTCAGGTGCTCAATCTCCAGGGTCAGAGGAGGTGTTATATGAAGGTGATATAGATGCTTGGAAATTGGCGGTGCATGCTATTCTAGCCAGATATTATTTACATCTAGGTGACAATGTCAATGCACTAGCTGAAGCTAAACTTGCTTTTACAAATAGAGCAGATAATATGGGCTTTAAATACCCCGGTGGCGGTAATGATGCCCCTTGGTTTGGTTTTAATGATACAAGACTAGGTGATATTGAATTCCACCCTACAATGAGAGCAATCATGTCAGGTTTAAATGATACGGATAGATTGGCAGTGTTAGATCAAACATTTGATGCATCTCATCCATATCTAGTAGCTGATTTGAGAGAAGATTTAATTACCTACAGAGAATTACAATTTATTATTGCTGAAACATCTACCGATGATACAGAAAAGCATACTGCTTATCTTAATGGTATTGAAGCTTCTTTTGAAGAAGTAGGTCTAGGAGCAGCAGAATTTAATGCTTATGTTGCTCAAAATGCAATAGATCCCGGAGTAGGTAATATTACATTAAATAACATCATGACTCAAAAATATATTGGCTTATTTGTACAACCTGAAGCCTTTAGTGATTGGAGAAGAACTGGCATTCCTAGTTTAACACCGGTAGCAGGTTCTGATGTACCTAGAAGATGGTTCTATCCTGAAAATGAATACTTATTTAACTCAAGTGCACCAGCACGTGATAATGATTTACTTTTTAAAAGAGTAGATTGGGATAACTAAACTATCTATTTTAGTTATTAATTTAATTTAATCAAGGGCTGTTAGTTTTAAAACTAACAGCCCTTGACCTTTTATAACAGAAGTTTATTCTAATGTAAAAAGTATTACTGTTTTTTATTCTATCATTATAATATAATTAACATTAGTTTGATACATCAATAAGTGTAATTTACTGTTAATCAATTATTTAATAGTGAAATATTATTCAGTTCCGAGGCTTCAGGAGTAATGAGGAACGTCCCGATAGCTATCGGGATGGGAGAAGTGAAGAGTCTCAAATAATTTCAATAGAGATTCTCCCTACGTCGGAATTGCTAAAATGATAAAAACAACTCTAAAGCTTACTCTAAAAACAAAAAATCATGACAATCATATATTTATCAGTTTATAAATACTTTGGTTATATCGAACTCACGTTAATTAACGTGAGTTCGATATAGTTATTTTTTTAAATAACTAATAATTAGTATTTTAAATGTGAAATAAAAATTTTAATGTCCCCTTGAGCCTTTCGTCTTCGCTCAAGATAAACTAAAGTTGAAAGGTTTTTAAATAGTTCTCGACTGCGCTCGAACAGACAAAGTGCTAATAATCAATATTTTGCATTATTAACTACATTTCTTACATCAAACTCATGTTAATTAATAACTAAAAGTTTTAAACCAATTCTTGTTCAGAGATATGATAAAACTTTTTTATCTATTTTTACCTTATCTTTTTGGCTATCTAAACTTAAAATTGGTTTTAGTTGCACACTAAATGTAGGCAACCTCTTGAATTAATTCTTTGAATATCAAATAATTAATTGCATATTGTCATTATGAATAAATACAAAACATCTGGATCAATATCTTTATTTTCAGAGCATTACCGACTTGAGAAATTAAGTAA
>JAKISU010000141.1 GCA_021648445.1 Flavobacteriaceae bacterium | reverse complement strand
GCTAAAGTGATTGATTTCCTTGATAATCAAATTTGGATAAATGATGAATTCGAAAATAGATTAACCGATAATTTCCAAATCATTAAACCCAATTTTTCGGGTTCCTATCTGTAATGAGTATATTCGTCTTGGCTACTAGTAGCAAAATGAAGAGCATGTGGGATTTCGCAATCACAGACATTGAGAAGTATTCAAAAAATACGCCATATTTGTATGATAGTATTCATGTTACATACGATTCTAGAAATAAAAAATTCACTTTACATGCTAGAATAGGAAAAGACAAAAAAGAAATAATTATTATTGATAATTCAAAAATTGAATTTTATTTTTTACTTAAAATAGCCACATCATTTGATTACCATGAGGAATTAGAAGAGGCTATAATAGATCTACTTGAATTCATTAAACACCCTATTCCAAGAGAAATTATTAAAATATCAACAGATTCAGAATACTAAGCCTAATCGAGTAGACGGCTGACAGTCAAATGACTGCCAGTTCGCCTCTCACACCACTGTACGTACGGGTCTCGTATACAGCGGTTCAATAATGATACTTACCTCTTGTAGTATTCAATTAAACTAATATACCCTCTCAATTTTAATCGTTTTATCGTTATTGTAGTTCGTTAGAATAGGGCTTTGAGCTACAGCCCAACCTCCCATTCTTGTTCTACTCCAAGCATAAGCCATTCCTTGTTCGATTCCTAAACGGATTTGACTACTATGACTTCTGCTGACTTCTTGGCACATAGAAAACTAATCTATTTCAAGACCTCCCTCGGTAAGAAAAATACCCTCTAATTGATGTCTGCTGAATCTACTATTTCGGTTATCCTCAATAATCGAGGTTTAGGACTTCGTAAAGATGTGATTACTCATCCAACCTCATAGCCTCATATCCAGTTTCTGTCCGTCAGAACCAATCACGCAGTCTGGCTTACTTCAGTCCTATCTTCACAGATAGCAACCTTGTCACTTGCTTCACTTAGACGTCTTACCATCTCGTGTTAGGGACTTTAACCCTTTGGGACATCCTTTTTTAAAGAACTATATTTGACATTCGAGGCACACACAATGGCTATAGTTAATACGGGTTTTTGGCTTAATTCGGGGGTAAGTGTATATTTATAAAATAATTAATAGCAGACTATAAGAGCTGTTATAATCCGTAACAATTCTTAGCCAAACCGATAAGCGTAACCTAAAATTTCACCCCTCTTTTCACAATAAAAAAGACTTTATAAATCCTTTCTTTTCCATTAAAAATTCTAATATCTAATCATTATCTTTGCATCTTATAAAAATGATGCAAGCATAATGTTTAATAATTTAAGTGATAAACTAGACAAAGCCTTTCATGTATTAAAAGGGCATGGAAAAATTACCGAGATAAATGTTGCTGAGACATTAAAAGAAGTCCGCAGGGCTTTATTAGATGCCGATGTTAACTTTAAAATTGCCAAAGAATTTACCAATCGTATTAAAGAAAAAGCCCTCGGTCAAGATGTATTAACTACATTGAATCCCGGACAGTTACTGGTTAAGATCGTCAAAGATGAATTGACCGAACTCATGGGTGGTGAAACTGTTGGAATAAATTTAGGCGGTTCGCCTACTATTATTTTAATGTCAGGTTTACAAGGTTCCGGTAAAACAACCTTTTCAGGTAAACTGGCAAACTATTTAAAGAATAAAAAAGCCAAACAAGTGTTGTTAGTAGGTTGTGATGTATATCGTCCGGCTGCTATAAATCAGTTGCAAGTGGTTGGAGAACAGATTGGTGTTGAAGTATATGCTGAGCCTGAAAATAAAAACCCTGTTGAAATTGCGAAAAATGCACTGAAACATGCAAAAGCAACCGGTAAAAATGTAGTGATTATAGATACCGCAGGTCGTTTAGCGGTTGATGAGGTTATGATGGCAGAAATTTCTAATATTCATAAAGCTGTACAACCTCAAGAGACCTTATTTGTAGTTGATTCTATGACTGGTCAAGATGCAGTAAATACTGCGAAAGCCTTTAATGATATTTTAAATTTTGAAGGTGTTGTTTTAACAAAATTAGATGGTGATACACGTGGTGGAGCTGCACTTTCAATAAAATCGGTTGTAGATAAACCTATTAAATTTATCGGCACCGGCGAAAAGATGGAAGCAATTGATGTTTTCCATCCAGATCGTATGGCTGAGCGTATTCTTGGAATGGGTGATGTCGTTTCTTTGGTAGAACGTGCACAAGAACAATATGACGAAGAGGAAGCCAGAAAAATTCAAAAGAAAATTGCAAAGAACCAATTCGGATTTGATGATTTTTTAAAACAAATTCAGCAGATCAAGAAAATGGGAAATATGAAAGATCTTGTGGGTATGATTCCCGGAGTTGGTAAAGCTATGAAAGATGTTGATATAGATGATGATGCTTTTAAAGGAATTGAGTCTATTATTCACTCCATGACACCTTCAGAAAGAAGTAAACCGGTCATTATCAATGCCAGTAGAAAAAAACGTATTGCTAAAGGTTCAGGTACTTCGGTTCAAGAAGTAAATCAATTGATGAAACAGTTTGACCAGATGAGTAAAATGATGAAAATGATGCAAGGTGGTGGTGGCAAACGTATGATGCAGATGATGAAGGGAATGGGACGTTAGTTTTCAGTTCTCAGTATCCAGTGGCAGTAATCAGTTAATGGGTTTTAACTATTTAAATTTTCACTAAACCTATGGGGTTTCAAAAATTATTGGCTTATCGAAAAAGGTTTGAACTAGCTATGGATATTTTTGAGTTATCTAAATCTTTTCCAACAGAAGAAAAATATTCCCTTACTGATCAAATAAGAAGATCGTCAAGGTCAGTTTGTGCAAATATTGCAGAAGCTTATCGTAAAAGAGCTTATCCTAAACATTTCATAAGTAAATTATCAGATGCTGATAGTGAAAATGCAGAAACTCAAGTTTGGTTGGCATTTTCTGAATCATGTAATTATATCTCTAAAAAGCAAAAAGAAACATTATATAACAAGAGCGTTGAAGTTGGTAAATTAATTAATTTTATGATTAACAACCCAAATAAATTTGGTTCAATCTAAAACTGCCTACTGCCACTGCTTACTGAACACTGAATATGACACTACTAGACGGAAAAACTACCTCTAATCAAATAAAAGATGAAATAACTGAAGCTATAGCTAAGCGAAAGGCTGAAGGTAAAAAAATACCTCATCTTGCTGCTGTTTTAGTAGGTAGTGATGGTGCCAGTATGACCTATGTGAACAGCAAAGTAAAGTCCTGTGAACGTGTTGGTTTTAGATCAACTTTAGTAAAACTAGATGCATCTATTACTGAAGAAACATTACTTAATGAAATTAAAAAGCTAAATACTGATGATGATATTGACGGCTTTATTGTTCAGTTACCATTACCAAAACATATTGACGATCAAAAAGTTATCATGGCTGTACATCCTGATAAAGATGTAGACGGATTTCACCCGATGAATGTAGGTAAAATGGCATTGAATTTACCAACTTTTTTATCAGCCACTCCGTATGGCATTTTAGAATTACTAGAGCGTTATAAAGTTGAAACTAGCGGTAAACATGTAGTTGTTATTGGTAGAAGTCATATCGTTGGTGAGCCCATGAGTATTTTATTGGCTCAAAAAAGACGTTACGGAAATGCTACTGTTACTTTAACTCACAGTCGAACAAAAAATCTAAAAGAAATTACCTTGCAAGCAGATATGATCGTAGCAGCATTGGGCATTCCTGAATTTTTGACAGGTGATATGGTAAAAGAGGGTGTAGTAATTATTGATGTTGGTATTACCCGTGTTGATGATCCTTCTAAACCTAGAGGATATCGTCTGGCAGGTGATGTGCATTTTGAAAGTGTTAGTAAAAAAGCCAGTTATATAACGCCTGTACCGGGAGGTGTTGGACCAATGACCATAGCAATGCTATTAAAAAATACTTTATTGGCTTGTGAGAATAAAGATTAAGAAATTTTTATTAATTCTTCTTATCTATTTACTGAAGACTTACTTATCATCAATTCTTTTCCAAATATCTAGGTAAATTTTCCAATCATTATCAGTTTTTTTCCAGACGATCACATATTTACCTTTAAAGGTAAAAACAATACCTTTCTTATTTCTTGAACTACCTTGATAATAACCATAATCATATGCATAATCATCAATTATTTTTATCTCTTCAGGCTTTACTTTATGAGATAACATTTTACTTCCTTTAGGTAAAATCCACTGTTTTTTAATCGCTTTATGTCCGACTATTATATCAGCACCGGTAGGAAAAATTTTACCGTCTGTACTATAAAATAAAGTTAGTTCATCATATTCAGCATTTACATAAGCCTTAGAAAAATTATCAATGTTGGTCAATATCTTATTGATATCTTCTCCCCTACCAGAGTATTCTTGAGCATAAAAAGTTATACCCAAAAACAATAGAAGTAGTGTGCTTTTAATTTTTAAATGCATAATCAAAGAGATTATTTTAACAGTCGATTAGAATTAGTTAGAACTAACACGACCTTCCTATTTTTAGCTAATAAAATTAAGAAATATATTCGTTGCTTATGAAATTAAAACTGTTTTTAATAAAATTTTAACTTTCCTCTTCTCTGTACACTGAGTTAGGCGAAAAAGCAGGCAGACAAATGGCTAAATATTCACATGATATATCAAACGGATTTGAATATTGAACTCTTGTATTCTTTTCAATTTTAATAGATTGACCGGCTTCTAAAATGACTTTTTCGTCATCAATGACAAATTGTTTTTTCCCTTTAATAATATATGTATATTCATCAAATTCAGGAGTTTGAAAAGGTTCACTCCAACTTGGTGGTGCAACCATATACGCAATACTAATTGCTGAATTGGCATCAGATGCCAGACCGAAATGTTCTTCAATTAACTTACCATCAGTTGTTGGCACAACAAATGGTGATTTTTGGATGGTGTATTTTTTCATTTTTATATTATTCTGTCCCGAATCCTCGAGACTTCTTTCCGCCAGAGGCGAGACAAGTTACAGGAATGACAATAATTAATTATCTTTTATCAACTTAAGTACACTTTCAGCAACGGGAATTCCCTCTTTTAAATCAGGGTCAGCAATAGGTTGTCCATATCTTTTTTCTATAGGAATCACTCCTGCCCAAATATCTAAGTCATAATCTTCTTTTTCATCTTTTGGCGGGCCGATTCTGATCTTAGCGGAAGCCTCCGTGATTTTTAGTTTTAATACTTTGGTGGCTTTCAATTCTTTAGTATTAGGTAAACGAGCTTCTTCCCAACGTATTGGAATGATCTGATCTGAAATTATTTTTAGTGCTTCCATACGTTCGTTAGTATCAGTAACCAATTCGGCTTGACCGAAAACAGTAACCGAATGATAATTTAATGAATGATGAAATGCAGAACGTGCTAGTACTATTCCATCAGTTTGTGTAACATTAATAGAAATATTTACGCCTTTTTCCATAGTAACCAGCATTCTGCTTACACTAGCACCATGAAAATAAATATATTCGCCTTTTCTACCATATATAGTTGGTATTACCACAGGATAGTCATTATATACAAACCCAACTTGGCATATAAAGTCATTATCTAAAATCTTATAAATAGTTTCTGCGTCATAGTGTCCTCGTTTGGGAACTCTTTTGACTTTGGTTTTATCAGTTTTCATACATGCTGAATTTACTTGTGCTGAACTTGATTCAGTATTTAAGCATCACACAATAATTTACAGTCAATAAAAATAGTAAATTGGTTCTTATTTATTTATTTTTGCTTCTTAAATTTTTCATATTAAATGAATATTCAAGATACATTAAAATCTGCTGTACAAAAAGGGTTTGAAAAAATATATAATGCAACGATTGAATCTGTAGAGTTTCAGGCTACTCGTAAAGATTTTGAAGGCGATATAACTATTGTTGTTTTTCCTTTTTTAAGAATTATTAAAGGGAATCCTGTTGAAATAGGCACCAACTTAGGTAACTATTTAAAAGAAAATGTTGAAGATGTAACTGATTTTAATGTTGTAAAAGGTTTTTTAAATTTAGCCTTTAGTGATGCATATTTCTTAAATAGTTTTCAAGATATATATAAAACTAAAAAATTTGGTTTTACTTCCACTACAACGGATACCAAATCGGTTATGGTAGAATATTCTTCGCCAAACACAAATAAACCTTTGCATTTGGGTCATATACGCAATAATCTATTAGGTTATTCGGTTGCTGAGATCATCAAAGCTTCAGGTAAAAAAGTCTATAAAACCCAAATTATCAATGACCGTGGTATTCATATTTGTAAAAGTATGTTGGCTTGGCAACGTTACGGAAATGGTGAGACTCCTGAAAGTACAGATTTAAAAGGAGATAAATTGGTTGGTAATTATTATGTAAAATTTGATCAGGAATACAAAAAAGAGATTGGTGTTTTAGTTGTTGAAGGAAAAACCAATGAAGAAGCAAAAAAACAAGCTCCAATTCTATTAAAAGCGCAGGAAATGCTCCGTAAATGGGAAGCCGGAGACAAAAAAACTATCACTTTATGGAAAACCATGAACCAATGGGTTTATGATGGTTTTGATAGCACTTATAAAGAACTAGGCGTAAATTTTGACAAGAATTATTTTGAAAGTGATACTTATTTATTAGGAAAAGATGTAGTTGCTGACGGTTTAAAAAAAGGTGTTTTCTTTAAAAAAGATGATGGTTCTGTCTGGATAGATCTAACCGATGAAGGTTTAGATGAAAAAATTGTATTACGTTCAGATGGTACTGCTGTGTATATGACACAAGATATTGGTACGGCTATCCAGCGTATTAAAGATTATCCTGATGTTGGCGGACTCGTATATACTGTTGGTAACGAACAAGATTATCATTTTAAAGTACTGTTTTTAATTCTTAAAAAATTAGGTTTCGATTGGGCTGAAAATCTATATCATTTAAGTTACGGAATGGTTGATCTGCCTTCAGGTAAAATGAAATCTCGTGAAGGTACAGTTGTAGATGCCGATGACCTTATTGTAGAAATGACCAATACGGCCAGAGAAATTTCTGAAGATCTGGGTAAGTTAGAAGGTTATTCGAAAGATGAAAAAGAGTCACTTTATAAAACCATTGGTCTTGGTGCTTTAAAGTATTATATTTTAAAAGTAGATCCGAAAAAGCGTATTTTATTTGACCCTGCAGCATCTATTGATTTTAATGGTAATACAGGGCCATTTATACAATATACTTATGCTAGAATACAATCTATTTTGCGTAAAGCAAATTTCGACTATACTGTCACCCTGAGCGGAGTCGAAGGGTCTCTCCATCAAAAAGAAAAATCAGTACTAAAACAATTATCACTATTCCCAGAAACCATACAACAAGCTGCTGATAATTATAGTCCGGCATTGATAGCAAATTACACCTATGAGTTGGTGAAAGAATATAATTCTTTTTACCAATCTGTACCCGTTTTAGGTTGTGAAAATGATCAAGTAAAAATATTTAGAGTTCAGCTTTCTAAAAAAGTAGCTGATGTCATAAAATCTTCATTTAAACTCTTAGGTATTGAAGTACCTGAACGGATGTAAGTATAACTGGTTACACGACAAATTCTTAAAATAGAACGCTGATAACGCAGATTTTCTATGATTTTTTTGATAAAATAAGTGAAATTTATCGTGTATCTGTATAGTTGACTTTCTCATGAAAAAGGCTAACTTCGTTTATCATTTGATATATACTCATTACAGATAGGAACCCGAAAAATTGGGTTTAATGATTTGGAAATTATCGGTTAATCTATTTTCGAATTCATCATTTATCCAAATTTGATTATCAAGGAAATCAATCACTTTAGCT
>JAKISU010000007.1 GCA_021648445.1 Flavobacteriaceae bacterium | reverse complement strand
GTAATTATTGAGTATTCTGGTTTTCTGACTTGTTCCCCGAGCTCTATTTTTATGGATATCCCAATCAGATACTTCAACTTTTCGTTTTAGACTGATGGTTGCTCGTTTTCCATTTACTGTAATTCTAACATAGATAGATGCTTTTTCATTTTTTATTCTAGAGAAGTTTACCCAAAATAAAATACTGAAGGTGGATGATGTTTTCATAATTTTCGTCTTTTAGTGAACATTAATATTTCTGTTATACCAGACGAAAGTCAAATCACTTATAAAGATACATTTTATTATCTATCAAAAACAAATTTTAACAAATCGGTCAACACTTTAAAAAATTAAATTTGTTATCCTATTTGTTGACGTTTTTAATTAGATTTTATCGTTTTATATGACATGCAAAAAAACAGAAAAACCTGAAAATCATAAGATTAACAGGTTTTTAGTATAGATTGATTCTATAAAAAGTCGGGGTGGCAGGATTAAACCCTGTTCACCTTATCCCTTTATTTACAATACCTCAAGAATTTTTAAATTTTTGAGGTAACCGAATAGGTAACTTTTTATTTGATATAACTTAAATTAAGTTAATGCAAAGTTAATTAAATTTAACTCGCGATACAAATTAAATAGTTGCAATATTTTAGGAGTTTTAAGAACTATTATAGCGCCACTTTTATGTTTCACTTGAGCACATTCCAATGCTGTAATCTAACACGCATCTAATCAAAGAATTCCAGAATATATGGTTAAGGTATCATTTAACTAAATATTATAAGCAGTTTTAATACTTAAGGCACAATTTTTGCATTCATAATAACAAAAACCCGGCTTTTATATAATTAATACTAATAGCCTTCCCAATATTCCTAAAGCATTAATTATTTAATTAAAAAGCTGGTTATGGAGTTAGCATTGTTCTCAAAAGAATTACAAAATGAATTGGACAGTATTCAGCATACAACATTAAATACTATCAAACAATCCGACCTTTCAATCATACTTTGTAGAAACCTACTTTTAAAATTCAAGAAATATGTTGTAAGAAACAAGTTTACCAATGTTAACTCAGAAATAGAATTTTTTAAGCAAATAAAACAAATTCCCTTTTCCAATTTGGTTTATTTTTCAGAACTAAGGTCGTTTGAAACCCAATTTCCTAGAGGTAATCTAGAAGAACAAAAAAAGACTATCAATAAAAAGATAAGTAAGCTGAATCGGTTTTTTATCTATAATATGGATTTTGTTCAATACATTGAACAAGATCAAGTTTATATGGATGACCGCTACTTTACAAAAGCATATCTAAACAATTTCAATGTTACGCATTCCAAATATTATTATCGTGACCCTGATTTTAGTACTTCGCATGACCTGTTATTAGCTAAAATAAAGGCAAACAAAAACCTTATTGACTATCTTGAAATAAGATTAAAAAACGTTGGACGTCTTAACGGAACAAGAGTAAAGAATCCTTTTAAAACGTTACAATGGACTGCTTCAAAATCTGCCGCTGTTGAGCTTATGTATGCCCTTGATGAATATAAAGCAATTAATTATGGTAAGTCTGATCTCAAAGAAACTGCTGCTATTTTTGAGTATATCTTCAATTTTAATTTGGGAGATTTCTACAAAACACATTCAGAGAATAAATCCAGAAAAATTAGTCGTATAAAATTCTTAGATGACCTTTCAAGAGGACTACTATCTAGAATGGATAAAGATGATGGTTAAATACTGTTTAAATGTTAAATTTTTACCTGACCTCCGGTGAACAGGTGATTTTATTCTTCCAATACTATTCAAATTTGTACAAAAGAAATCAAATTAAAAGAGTAATTGTTTTTTAAAAACAAAAACTCTTTATAAAATGAATAGATATGCCGGCAAGTATTGTTACGTTAGAAGACATGGATGTTTTTAAAGCAGAACTTCTAAAAGAAATCGAAGACCTTTTAATAAGCTATGACAAGATTACCATAGATAAATGGATTAAGTCGAATGTAGTCATGACTAAGTTGGGTATAAGCCCGGGAACACTTCAAAATTTTCGTATCAACGGTACACTGCCTTTTTCCAAACTTGGAGGCATCATCTATTATGATGAAGAAAGAATAAACGAAATATTGATTGATAATTGTACTAACGATAAAAGCTAAAGCTATGAAGATTACAACATTCAATATTCAAAATATATTTCATCGTGATACACATTTGGTAAAAAAATATGCAGGAGAAAATATGGAAGCATGGACAGAGGAGTTTGAAAACCTAATGTGTAAGTATAGACCCTGTGAAAAAGACTATTCAAGAATGCGAGATTTGTCTGTCTTGCTGGGCTTTCATAAACCCTCATATGAACCTTATCTTAGCATGAGACGAAAATCAGGGCAACTTCATGTACAAAAAGGTAAATTTTTACGAGAATATAAAGCCAGTCATTTAACTGATTGGAATGGATGGATCAAACTAAACACAATACCCATAAACGAAATAGCCATTCAAAACAAAGCCAATGTAATAAATGATGTTGACCCTGATATTTTGCTATTACAAGAAGTAGAAGATAGAGCTACCTTAGTTGAGTTTAATAATGAGTTTCTTTCGAATGACGACGATACTGCAAAATTTCAGCAAATCATTTATTTAGAAACAAATGATAGTTATGGCAGGGGAATGGGAGTATTAACCAAGAAAGGGTATCAAGTAAAATCCATAAAAACGCATGTCAATGATTTAGACAAAAATGGAAACTCTCTTTTTGATTTAGATTTACAGGAATATGAGATAAAAACCCCATCAGGTGAGAGTATACAGCTATTAGCTACTCACTTGATTGAAGGCTCTGTAGATTCAGAAGAATCAAACAGTAAACGAAAAATACAATCCCAAAAAATTGCAGAAGTATATAAGAATCTTCAAGAGACAAATAATCTTATTGCGGTAATTGGTACGCTTAATGCTCCTTGTTATAGTGATTCTATTTCGCCTTTGTTAAAGGAAACTGATCTAAAAGATGTAACTAGACATACTTCTTTTACTATTGATTCAAATAATGATAAAAATTTAAACAGTCTTTATATAACTACACACAAAATGGGTGTAAATACTAAACAAAGAGATTATTTATTATTTTCACCTAAGTTTTTTAAATCTGTAAAAAATAGTGGGTTGTATAGGAAAGGAATTTGGCACAAAAAACAACCACATTGGGATATGTACAGATCAATTCAAAAAGAAATACATGCAGCTAGTCAGCATCCTTTGATTTGGAGTAAATTTTGATTTTATAGAATTGATATAAAGGATGTAAAACTTACTAGATTTTTTTCTCTTGAAGGGCTTCTTGAACTTTGTAGTATTTTTACTAATTTATTTTCAAAAACGGTATAAATAATTTTGGATTTATAATTTATAATTGATTTTACTGTTAATAAGTTTGACACGTCATTTGCTTTTTAAACCAAATATTTTTAAATAATTGCAATTTTAATCATTTCATTACGGTTTCTCCTTACTTCATTTACGGTTTTCCCGTAAACCTTTGATTTTAAAGGTTTTTTTCAGAAAAAAGCACCTATAAATAATACTTTTTTTATACATTAGCTTTGCTCTAATTACAAATAAAGGGGAGACCAAGTGTCGACATTTTGTTAATAGTTAGTGAAACAACCTAATCACAATACATTTTTATATACTTAATTTTAGATTATTGTTTAATTTTAAAATATAAGTATTATGAGAAAATTAGTAGTTGCAGTAATTGCATTGTTTATGTTTCAGTTTGTATTGGTAAGTTGTGAGGCAGAGGATCAAGAATTTAATAAAAATGTTGAACAAGTTAAAAATGAAACTAAATCAGTTGTTCCCGGTAACGCCGGAGGGGGAGACGATGATGACGAAGAGGACGGTAGCTAACATTATAAAGGTTTTAGTTATAGGTATTCTCGTTGTTTTGGCATCGAGAGTACCATTTCTTCATAAAAAATATGAATTTGTTAATAGTGCTAATTCAGTTGAATACAAAACTCATAAATCCAAGTATAAAGAGATAATCAATAGTAGAGACTTTGCTTTAGGGAATTTAGTTAACGAACTAGAAGAAGGGAGTTTAAATATAGAGCAATTTATTTTTAATCATCGGAAGGTTCAAGAATTATCTAGCTTAGAACTTAAAGAGTATACAAAAATAAAAAAACAATTGCTATCAAAATATAAGTATAAAGGGTTTAATGCGTATTATTTATTTCTTTTAAATATAGGATCATCTATAATGGCTTTGTTATTATGTCTACTATACTTTTACATCCTTATAAACCCAATATTATCAAAAGCCAAAAAAATAGTATTTTCTATTTATGGTAGTTTATTCTTATTTACTTCTTCTTACTTCATATTACATGCACTATATGCAGAAAGGGTATATAATGGTGATTTTCCTGAAAACTGGTATTTAAGTATAATGCGTTATGTGCCTATCGTAGTAAGTTTAACAATTCCTATATTATTTTATCATTATCGAACTATAGAACATAATCTGAAATCTGTCATTAATAAATTAATAGTATTTATTGCTAAGAGTGATAAGTATATCGATTCTGATTTAAAGAAGAAAGAACATTTAGAAGATTCATTTAAGATATATGATGAGATTACAAAATGAGAAAGAGAAAAAATAAAATATTAAAAAAGCTAAAGGAAAAAGGATTCTTAATAGATAGGGGTACAATTAGAGATTATGAAAAAAAAATAAAAGAGCAAGAACAAGAAATTAAAAAAGCAAAAGATAAAGTTAGTTCTGAAATAGAAAATAGTTTTGGTTCTATATATAGCTTTATTAATTTTTTAAGAACTCTTTAATCTTTTCAGGGTTATTTACCAACTCTAATAATTTTTTTGCAACTCTGAGTTCAATCATATTTTTAAAACCTTTTTTCTTCATAAACACTTCTTCATTATTTACTACATAATTTTCAATTACTGATATAGAAATTTTTATACCATCTATTTCTAAATAATTTATAATATTACTATCATTTCCTATACCTAAATATTTTTTATTTATATAATTAGTTATAGAATCAAGAGTTCTTTTTTGAGGCTTTAATGTCTCTCCATTTATAATTTTTTGAACTCCAACAGCGGTTAAGTCAGTATTTTGCTCGATTTCATAGGCTGTTACACCATACTTGTCAATTAGAGTTAATGTCTCTTTTAGAAGCATTTCTCTATCATTTTTTTTTTCATTCATATTTTCTTACCAGTTATATATTGAGTTTATAAGGGTGTCAACTGTATATATAAAAAGTTTGCTATATTATATAAAAAGTTATATATTTACATAACGAACTAATTCAAATTTAAAACAATTATTTGTAATAGTTGGTTAGAATGTTACATAAATAAACATTAAGAAATAAAGGAGTAGGGGGTAATAAAACTATTTTAATTAATCAGAATAAATGGAGGATCATGAACTCAATAGGTATATGTTGATCTTAACTGCAATGTCTATAATCACGATTTCATTGGTTATATATACTATAAAGAAAGATGTTTTTTTTGAAAGAACGTTCAAGTTTGTTCTCGGCATCTTAATTATAGATGCGATCTTATTAATTATTCTTTTAATTAAAATACTGCTTTTAAAACCTGATTTATTATGAAACGAGCATGTTAATATTTTTCACACCCAAGGGAATGACTAATAGCGAACAGCATGTGACCGATTTATAAAATATTATAGACACATGAAACAAAGCCTTAGTTCTATTGAACTACTAAGGCTTTATGATTAATTGAGCAAGGTAAATGACAAACGATTATCATCGTAAGGGGAGAAATTACGAGTTATTGATTAAAAAAGTTTTTAATTGTAAAAGCGGTAGAAGACATGGAGCAGACCAGTCACTTTTTATAGAACTTTTTGAAACAGAAAAAACAAAGAAAGTCAATGGTTTTCGCACCTCTTATCAGAGACAATTCTTTTTGGTAAAATTATATATTGAGAAAGCCTTATTCAAAGTACATAAGAAGAAACAGTACCTCAATTCTTATGAACATTTTTTACCATTACTGATCAAACTAAGGAATGCAAAAACGCCTGATGATTTAGCAAAAATTGTAAATAGAAGTTTGACAAAAATAATTACCCTAGAAAATAAATTAAAAAAAAGAAATATATAATGTAACAATGTGTAAAACTTCAATAGTAAATAATAACACTATTCTCTATCAATGATTATTTTATCACTCTTGCTGAACCTGCTGTAATAAAATAGTACATTCTAAAAAATAAGAGTTTCTCCTATAATTTTTCTTCTTCTCAAAATTAACAGAAATAACTTTTCCTAGTTTATAATGTTGTTCTAGCTGATAAATGAGCTGTGTAATTTTAGAGAAGCTTCCTTTTAATGTAAAAGAAAAAGTATTAATGAGTGCATTATCTGTCTTAAAAGTATGAGGATTATTAAAATTGACCACTTTAATAGCCGTAGTATCAGCCAAAGAAGTAATGGTTTTTAGTAGATTATTTTGAAAAGAGCTTTCAGTTGATATTTGTTTAGACCTTAAAATAGAATCATAATAGGCATTTTGTTGTTTTAACCGTATCAGTTTTTGAGATATATTGGTAAATAGCTCTTGCTCTTTTTTTAACCCTAAATATTGATTTTTAAGTTCAAAAGTGTTGGAAAAAGACAATAGATATCCAGCCCATAGTAAGATTACTATTCCAATCAAAAGAGCTATATTTTTTTGTTTTAAACTCACTTATTTAACTCAATTTTTAATTCAAATGCTGTAGCTGTTTTTTTACCGGTACCATATTCCTGAATCATCACTTTTTTAATCCAATTTTGTTGCTCCAGTTTATTGATCCAACTTGAAAAATCGTTGCTACTATTTGACTTTCCTTTGATGATAATGATATACTCTTGAATTACAATTTGTTTCTCTTCCCGATAGTCCCGATAGCTATCGGGATCGGGATTAATACTTTTTTCCAATGGTTGAAATTGTATTTCAGACAGAATAATAGCATGAGGCAATGCCTCAGCTATTTGATCTAAATACCATGAAGATCTAGAAGAAGACAATGAAAAATTAGTGACCAAACGCTCTTTTTTTTCAACTTCATCAGCAAGTTTAACAAATGAGTTTTTATTGGTTTTATTGAGTTCGACTTCATTATTTAAACTATTAATTTCAGTAGCATAATAACTAAAAAACAAGAAACTCACTAATAACAAAACAAATACAATACTTAAACCAACTTTTAAACCAAGGTCAAAAACCCTTTTGTATTTAAAATTATCAGAAAGCTCATTATTTAACCGTTTAAAATTAGATACCGTTGTTTCCTGATTGGTATAATATGCAATAATACCAGCTAAAGGTAATACCAGCTTATTGGTAAGTTTTAAGCCATTGATGGTATATTTTGTAAGAGAATTGTTTTCTAATTTTTCAATATTGGAAATACTATTTTCTAAAAAGGCAAGCCTTGCATTTGAAGAATTGATAGCGCTATTATTTACATAGGAACTCAATTGAGAACCAATTAAATTTCCTAAAGAAAAATTAATAACATTCAACCCAAGTGCATTGTATTCTTTTAAAATACTATCTATATACTCTTTTCTACAGATAGCAATAAATGTAATATCACTTGAAGCACAAATTTCATAATAAAAATCTTCAATTTTTAAATTAGGAAAAGCAAGAGCTATTACTTTTTGGGTGGAGTCATTGACACCTTTTAATACTTTAAAAAGGACTTGTTCATCATTGATAATTAAAAATAAATGTTGACCTTTTTGTAACTGATCATTGAGTTTGACAATTTTATCACATTCAAATGTATTTTCAATTAATAATTCACCTTTTTTCTTTCTAAGTATGAGTACATTTAAATTTTCCTTACCATCAATAATAGTATGTTCTATTCCGCAAAATAGATGCCCAAATTTACCATATGTCAATAATTGAGATAACATTATCTGATAATGGTAGGTTTGATCAATACCGTTAATTTCTTTTTAGTATCCTCACGTTTTTTGTTGCTGAATAGCCATTTGATAACAGGAATTCTAGCCAGTAAAGGCACTCCGGTTCCTGTATCGTTTTTTATTTTCTCCTCTAAGCCTCCCAAAATCACCATATCTTGATCTTTTACTCTGATAATTGAATTAAATTCCCTTGAATTTATTCCGGGAGGCGCATCTTCAGCAATTTGATTACCATTAAACGTAGATTGAATTACGTTTATATCTAAGGTTATGTGTCCATCCCCCGAAACCAATGGTTTGATATTAATGGCAAACTCAGCATCAATAGGAAAATAATTGGTAATGGTAGATGTTTGCGGATTTTGACTGCCAATAATATCACGTTGGGTAACCGCATAATAGGTAGTTTCACCAATTGATAAATTGGCACGATGTCCATTTAAAGCAGATAGCTTAGGAGCAGACCTTATTTTAATATTACCATTGGTTTCCATCGCTTTTATTTTAGCAAAAAAGTTAGGTACAACTTGTCCTAAATTCCATGAACCGAAACCACTAAAGCCACCAATAATTCTATTGACAGTATTAGCGCCGAGTGTCAAATCAGTAGTTGGGTAAATTCCACCTTGAGTTGTTACAGGCTCATCACCAATGCCCCAGCTAATACCGGTTTCAACGGTTGCAGAACGGTTGACCTCTAACAACATTACTTCAATAAGAATAACAGGAACAGGCTTGTCAATATAGGCAATAAATTTTTTAAAACGTTCAATGTTTTGGCTAGGACCACTTACAATAAAACTGTTGAGTTCAATATCTACACTTACTTTTAAATCTTTAATAACATCATCAGGTAACATGTTAACCAATGATTCTAATTGATTGTCACGGTCAGAAAAGGTATTGGTTCTATTAGTGTTTATGGTTTGCCTATTATTGTTATTGATGCCTTGTCGGTTGGTATTGTTATTGAAATTAGTGTTTCCTAAAGAGTTGGGAGAGGCATTAAAATTATTTCTTCCTGCTCTACGACCTAATCCTCCACTTGAACTCATCACTTCAATAGAGCGATGCATCAGCGGTATGGTAACAGCATCACGTAAAGAGATTTGTTCCTTTTTACCAAAATAATAGATAGCATCTGCTTTTTTATAAGCATAATCCGTATTTTCTAATATTTTATCGAGTAGTAGATCATAACTAATGTTTTCAGCCTTTACTGTAGCAGTTCCTGCTCCGTCTAAAGGAGAGAATGTAAACATATTTTTATTTAATTCATGCCCAATATCATATACTATGGTTGCAATAGAAGTGTTTTTAAAATCTAAATTTAGTGTCTGACTGACAGAATCAACTTCAAAAAAGAAAGTAGAACGCCTGCTACGTTGAGGACGTGGACGCTGTTGTTGTTTTTCACCTGTCTTTGGAGGCGGAGAATTTTCAAAAGCAACATTGTTGCTGCTTTCAAATAGGTAATAATTATCTCTGGTTTTGGTCACCAAAATATTATTAGCAAATGCAATCTTATCAAGTGCACTATCAAAAGGCATATTTTTTATATAACTTGTAAGTAATAAGTTGCTCATTCCGGGAGCAAAGACTAAATTTTTACCCGTTTTATCCATGATCTGTTTAAAAACAATATGCAATGTGTCCTGTTGTAAGTCTATGCTCAAATTATCAGAAACAGGATTATAATTAATAGGAATTTTACGATGTTTTGGTTTTTGTTCTATAAACTTATATATGGATAGGATATTACCTGTAAAGTTGATGTTTAAATCATATTCTTTACATACAAAAATCAGCACATCAGCAACAGTAGCATTTGAAAAGTTGTTACTTATGCTGATTTGATTTAAATCAGGGTGAATATTGACATTGATATTATGAGCCGTGGCCAAAGCCTGTAAAAAGTCAGACAATGCCACATTATTGACATTGATCTCCGCTTTTTGACTCAGACCGGGAGCATCAATGATGATACTTTCCAATTTAGTTTTAAGTTGTTCAATACGATTTTGTTGCGCCGTAAGGTTCGTAGCCAAACAGACAAAAAAAAGTACTAATGCAAATTTCAGGTTTATATAATTTTTCATTTTTTTCTTGATACTTTGATTAAAAAAACTTGTTAATCCATTAGTAAGGGATACACTTCTTCAATAGAAGTTTCTCCATCAGTTACTAAGTTCAAGGCATTTATTTTTAACGTTGCAATTTTTTTGTCAGCGAAATAATCATCAATCTCTAAAGCATTATTTTTAATGTGCCGGGTTAATTCTTTGGTAATGGGTAGTATTTCATAAATAGCCTTTCTGCCTGAATATCCCGTATGGAAGCAATGCTCACATCCAACAGACTTATAATGTTCAATTAGATCTTTCGGAATTAAAAAATCTTCAGGAGCATCTCTAGATGCTTTTGATATAGCTTTACAATGATTACATAGCAAGCGTACTAACCTTTGAGCAACACTTACTTTTAAAGTACTGGCAATTAAAAAAGAAGGTACGCCCATATCTATCAATCTTGAAATAGTAGCCCAAGCCGAATTGGTATGGATGGTTGATAATACCAGATGTCCGGTCAAAGAAGCTCGAATCGCCATATTTGCAGTGGCAACATCTCTAATTTCACCCACCATAATAATATCAGGGTCTTGTCTTAAAAAAGTACGTAATGCCTTGGTAAAATCTAAACCGATATTCTCTTTTAACTGCACTTGATTGACACCTTCCAGTGTATATTCAATAGGATCTTCAATCGTTACAATATTAGTATCATTGGTATTTAATAATTTTAAGGTGGCATATAGGGTAGTGGTCTTACCCGAACCTGTTGGGCCTGAGATCAAGACAATACCATTTTGATTTTTAACACAGCCTTGATAGCGTTTTAATTCTTCTTCGGTAAACCCTAAGTTTTCCAATTGAATATTGGTAGCATCTTTAGAAAGTAAACGCAATACCAATTTCTCACCATATAAGGTAGGCAATGAAGAAACTCGAATATCATATTCCTCGGTTGGCGTGTTGATCTTGATTCGACCATCTTGAGGCAATCGTCTTTCTGCAATATCTAACCCAGCCTTTACTTTTAACTGATTGATGATTTTGGGATATTCAGTATCAGAAATTACATAACGTTCTAATAATTTACCATCAATTCTAAAGCGTACACGGCGTGTATTTTCAAAAACTTCAAAATGAATATCACTACTTCCTAAAGACTTTGCTTGATGAATAATGTTCAATAATAAGTCTTTAGAGTCACTCAATTGTGTATTCGTTACTGTTTGTGTTTTTCTATAATTTAAAGCTAAATATTTTTGAATGTTTTCAGCAGACTCATCTACAAGTACTACTTGTTTTCCGAAGATGATCTGTAGCTCATTGCTTAAGCTTCCTTTAGCATCAGCATCCGTTTTAAAAGAAATGCTACCATTGTGTTGTAAATGAGGAATAATACGATAGTGATACGCCTGTTCAGTACTTATCAGTTGTTGTAATTCAGTAGGTATGTTAAAATCAGCGTTCATTAAAAGGCATATAGATCTGTAAAGTGAAACATCCAGTTAAAGCTAAAAATTAATAGAAAAAATAATGCTTGCAATCCTGCTAAGGGTACACTTTTTTTTAAAAGCTTTGGTTTTAAAAATAGAAATAAAATCAAGCTAAATAATAAGGAACAAAAAAACAATACTAGAAATGTAGCAATGGGAAAACTAATGGCTATGACAATAAAAAATAAGATATCACCTAAACCTAAAGCAGTATTCAGAGCTTGCTTTAGTTTAAATTTTGAATATAAAAAGAGGATACCCATTAACATCAATAGCACTGTCAAGTTGATACTGATGTTTGAAAAATATAGTTGGGTATCACTCTTTAGATAATAAAATAAGCTCATAACAATGGCTAAACCTATAAGCAAAAAAAGATAAACTTTCCGTTCTCTAAAATCTTGGACGATAATCGCCATTAGACAAAAAAGACAACTTATTTTTAGTAGAAATAACATAAATAGAAAAAGGATTAATTAATCTTTGATCATTTCTTTAGGCGCATCATTTTGATCTATCTCCCAAACATTAAAAACACCATCACCGTCAAAATCGGTTACGGCAGTAGCACGAGCTTTAAAACTGGTATTAGAAGTTTCAATAATTTCATAACTGTAATTGGCATTACCATTTTGTTGTACCGTTTTAGGAACTTCAAAATCTATGGCATTAAAATCTGCACTATACTTAGAATGCATAAAAAAGTATTGTTTCTCTAAATTGTAAATGTGTTTGAGCTGGGTCTGTGCTTCCAAGCTTTTTGTTTTTGAAATAAGGGGCATTAAATTGGGTAAAGCCAATAGTAATAAAATACCAATAATGACCAATACTACAAGTAGTTCTTGCAGATTAAAAGCGGATACCTTTTGAGATACAATTTTAGTAGTTTTTTTCATAGATGACAGTGCTATTTTGGTTCAAACTTACATTAAAATTTAAATTTATTTTTTACTGACAAGAAGATATAGATGTCAAAAATTGCACATTTTTTACCATTTGTTAAGAAAAGTGAACCATTTATACGGATGTTAATGACACAGGGTAAGTCGTCGTTTTTAGATGAAAAAATGACTTTACATTAGCGCATGAATAATTATTAAAAATTTCACTTATGGTTGCAAAAAAAATATTTTTCCCTTTTCTTTTATTGTTTTTTTCTTACTCTTTTGGGCAAGATTTACAATTTCCAAAAAACATTCAATCTCCCAATGCTGCTTCTTTGGGGAAGTATGGAGACGTCCCTGTTAGCTATTATACAGGGTCACCTAATGTTTCAATTCCTCTATATTCTTTAAATGATTATGGAATGCCTTTAGATATTATTTTGAATTATGATGCTTCAGGAGTAAGAGTTAATAGTATGCCAGGATGGGTAGGTCAAAATTGGTCTCTACAAGCAGGTGGTATGGTTACAAGAACGGTTAAGGGAAAATTTCCAGACGAATTTCATTTACCCAATGTAACTACAAACGAATTTTTTGGTATCTATTACGGTTATTTTTATCCAATAAGCCATAATTTATTGAATGTCAATAATTGGGATGCCGAAAGCTACCTAAGTACTTTATATAACAATACACTTCCTACAAATGATTTTACTGGTAAAGAGTTTGCACCTGACATCTTCACTTTTAATTTTATGGGGCATACTGGAAAGTTTTTTATGGGTGCAGATGGGCAATGGAAAGTATCTAGTACTTCTAATTTGAAAATTACCATTGAACAAGACGATTTTGAATACCCTTTTGGTAGAGAAATTGTTCCTTTTAATGATAACGTTCCTGATGCTGCTGCAGACAGAATAGCATCTAAGATGATTTATAAAATTACAATAACTGATGGAAGTGGAAATATTTATGTATTCGGTAATAATGATAACAACATAGAGTACAGCGTTCCATTTTTTGGACAGTTTCCCGGTAGATGGACTGCTGATACCTGGTATTTGGCAGAAGTTAAAAATAGATTTGGAAAAGTTATATATAGTTTTGAGTATGAGCGAGATAGTTATATAACAAGCTTTTACAAATATAACAGAAGATTTACTTTTAGTGCAGATATTAATGGAGGTAGTGCTTTTCTAAGTCTTGGGTCAAGTTGTTATTATTCAGGAGGTGTTTCAAATAAATATAATGGTATGCTCATTTCACCTGTATATCTGTCAAAAATAAATACTAATGACGGTGCAATTACACTTCAAAGGTCTAATTCATATGGAGAATCTTATATGGATGATACGAACCTATTATTTTTTCTAGGCGGATCAGATTTTATGTCTTTTAATAATCGATATTTTTATTACTATCTACTTCCATATACTACTTCAAATGATTTTAAATCTAAACTTAAATGGAAAAAATTATATAAAATTGTAGGTTTATCTAAAACTATTAATTTAAAATATAACGAAACACAACCTTATACTGGTGGCGTAAACGATAGACTTAATTTACTAGAAGTAAAGGTTGATGATAAAACATTCAATTTTGAATACAATGAAATAAATCAATTACCTAAGTATTTATCTACTAAATTAGACCATTGGGGTTATTTTGACGGATCGGATTGGTCAAAGACTCCCACCGCTCATTATAATTCAAGAACACCACATACTGAAAACGTTAAAAAAGGTTCATTGACAAAGATTATATATCCAACTAAAGGATGGACAGAATTTATATGGGAAGCAAATCAATATTCTGCTTATTTGTCTGATGATAAGTCACAAATAGTAAACACTTCTAACAATCAGGCTGGCGGACTTAGAGTGAAAAAGATTATTGATAATAATAATATGGGTAATCAAATTATTCGTGAATTTAAATATGTAAAGAATTATTCAACAAATAATAATTCGACCAATAGTAGTGGCATAATCGAGAATAAGCCAAGGTATATATGGGATAATTTTCGTTTGGTTTCTGACCAAACATCTAGTAGTATATTGTATGAAGATTTATTCAGTTCAAATCCAATAATACCTTTGTCTAACTATTCTGGAACATCCATAGGGTATTCTGAAGTTATTGAAAAAAGAAATGATGGTAGCTATAAACTTTATAAATACACTTCAAACAATGAATCTATTTATCGTGATGAATATAATTTTCTACCTCTTAATCCAGATCCAACTCCATATAGTAATTTTAATGATAAAAGCTTATTGAGAGGGTACTTAAAAGGAATTTATATTTACGATTCAAGTAATAATTTAATACAAAAAACCATAAACACCTATAACTCTAATTCTACCAAGTATGCAAGATCTGTTGACGTTTCTGGAGTGTCTTGTTCTGGTAGTCCTGGAAATGGATTTTTAAAAGGTAGTGCCTCTAAAATTTATTACTTCGATAATAATTTGATTACTCAAGAAGTCACCCAATATTTGAATCCATACCCAATTATAAAAAAAACAAATTATGATTGGAATTACTACCCAAATACAAATGCTTCGATTGGAGATCAATTTTTACAGTCTAAACAATCTCAAACATACTTAAACTCTGGAAATTATAAAGAGGAGGTTCACAAAGAAGATTATACGTATTCTTTTGAGATAAATACTACTGAAAATAACACTTTAACAGGGGAAAGATATTTTACATTGTTAAGGACAGATGTCTTTAAAAATAATAAGAAATTAAGTATTAAAAAAATTGATTATTCAAATTTTAACAACAAAATTTTACCTTTTAAATACTCTGAATCAAAAGGGAATGAAATTTTTGAAGAATCATCAATAGTTGATTCTTATGATAATAATCAACAAATCACTCAATATCATACTAAAGATGGGTTATACACGACGATATCCTATTATAATGAATACCCATTAATCAAATTAGAAGGTGAATATACACCTCCAACTGCTTATCTGGGAATGATAACCAGTCAAATAAAGAGTATTATAAATACACAAGGTTGGGTAGCTGGAAAAAATCAAATAATTGCCAAACAACAGCAAGCAAGAAATTATTATAATAATCATCAGGTAACATCATACACATTTAAACCTAATGTAGGTGCTACAAGTATTACGGATTCGAGAGGTAAAACAGAATTTTATAATTATGATTCGAATGAAAGACTCTCAACTGTAAAAGATAATGATAATAAAATAATTAAACAGTTTAGATATAATCTAAAGTAATATAAAAAATCATGAAAAAAATCCTAATTTCCATTGCTTTTTTGATACTAGCTATAAATGCATTTGCTCAAACTACTTATGAACAAAATATTAATTGGCAGTCTTTTACTTCAAGTCCGGGCGGCGGCGGCGGAGTATGGTTCAAAATAATAAATAATAATACTATCACTTTAAAAGGAAGTGCTGGTTTTGCAACTTGGTCACTTAAAACCGGACAAATAGTTGAAATAAATTCACCCTATGATCTTCCAGATTTAAGCTTGGGATATTTTACAGATTTAAATGGAAATAACACCTCTTATCAACTGTCTTTGCAAAATAATTGGATTGTTGTTTCATCTTCTACTAATGAGTCCTTAAGTAATTTTAGTGTTGATATTGAGATTAATAATCTGGAATTAGGTGACCCCAATAATAATACATCATTAATTATATCTCCTTCTTCTGACGAAAATTACATTTTAACACTAACTCCTAATAAATCTATTGAAGGTTCTTTATATAATAATCTAAGTTCAAATATGTTAAAAGACGGAGTAAATGGGAGTATTTCTTATTTTGATGGATTAGGTAGATCCATACAAAATATTGGGGTACGCCAAGGAGGCGATAAAGAAGATATAGTTGCTCATTTTGAGTATGATTCGTTTGGGAGGCAATCAAAGGAATATTTACCATATGCTGACGTAAGTAATAATGGATTATATAGAACAGATGCTTTATTAGCAACTAACAATTATTATAAAAGCAATAAATATGTAGAAGATATTGATATAAATGACCCTAACCCATTTGTGCAAAAATATTTTCAACCCTCTTCATTAAATAGAGTTATTGAGCAGGTTCTTCCAGGGAAAAGCTGGAAAAAAGGTACTAGTATTGATGTCAATGGACACTCTAATGGGCATACAATAAAATTTGGATACCATACTAATTCTAATAATGAAGTCAGGAAGTTTGAAACTACACATTCTATTTCAAATAATACATACATCCCGTCATTAAGTTTTAGTTCAATTAATAGTGGGTTTTATAAATATGGTCAGTTATATAAAACAATTACAAAAGATGAAAACTGGAAGACTTCGGATGGTCTTAATAAGACAGTAGAAGAATTTAAAGATAAACTAGGTAGAGTCATATTAAAGCGAACTTATAATGGAGGTCAAAAATATGATACTTATTATGTTTATGATGATTATGGTAATTTAACTTATGTGATACCCCCTAAAGCTGAAGGTCAAAATAGTGTACCGAATTCTAATGTATTAAATGAGTTATGTTATCAATATATCTATGATAATAAAAATAGATTAGTGGAAAAGAAAATACCAGGTAAGGGTAAAGAATATATTGTATACAATAAATTAGATCAACCTATATTAACTCAAGATTCTAAATTAAAATTACAAAACAAATGGTTGTTCACCAAATATGATATTTATGGAAGAGTTGCATTTACTGGTATAACTAATTCTTCTTTAAACAGGGTTTCAATGCAAATAGCAGCAAAACAACCTAGCAAACATTATGTTAAAAGATCTTCAACTGCAGTTAGTTTGGGGGGAACAACAATTTACTATAATAATAATGGTACTTATCCTTCAACATTATCTGAAATATTAACTGTAAATTATTATGATGATTATAGTTTTAGTTCTTTTCCAGGGAGTAATCCAACTACAGTATATGATGTTACTCCATCAACCAAAGTCAAAGGTTTACTTACAGGTTCCATGACAAAGGTGTTGGAGACAAATGATTGGATTGTAAAAATTACAAAGTATGATGATAAAGGAAGACCAATATTTCTGTATGTAGATAATAATTATCTTCATTATAGAGATTATATTGAATCTAAGTTTGACTTTGCAGGAAATATTGTTGAAATGAAATCAAGACAAGCTAAAGGTTTTCCGCCATTAAAGATTCTATTTACTACTTCAGTAGTGAATAAATATGAATATGATCATATTAATCGTCTTAAAAAACAAACGCAAGGAATTAGCGGATCTAACAATACTTCAGATGAGTTAATTGTGGAAAACGAATATGATGAATTAGGATATTTAGAGAAAAAAGGGGTAGGTAATGTCGCAACAAGTACCCAACGATTACAGAACATTAACTATAAATATAACATTAGAGGTTGGCTAAAAAGTATCAATGATATTAATAATTTATCAGATGATTTATTTGCGTATAAAATTAATTATGATAAGCAAGAAACAAATTATGGTGCTTCAGCATTGTATAATGGAAATATAAGTGAAACGTTGTGGAAATCTAAAAACGATAATAAGTTGCGCTCTTATGCTTATGGGTACGATGCCTTAAATAGAATATCTCTAGCTAATTATAAGGCTGTAAGTGAGAATCATAATTTCAGTGTATTTAATGTTTGGTATGATAAAAATGGTAATATAACTGGCTTAAAACGTAATTATAGAGATGCTAGCGGAAATAGTCAATTAATGGATAATTTAGTTTATAGTATTGATTCTGGAAATAAACTGCTTAAAGTTGCAGATAATGCTAATAGTTTACATAAGATAAATGGTTTTAAAGATGGAGTCAATACTGGTAATGACTTTGCTTATGATATCAACGGAAACTTGACTAAAGACCTAAATAAAGGTATAGGCACTGCAAGTACGAATGGAATAACTTATAATCATCTTAATTTACCAATAGTTATAGGTTTTGGTAATAACAATAAAATAGAGTACTTTTATGATGCTGTAGGAACTAAATATAAAAAGAAAGTGTTAGAAAATGGCAATACAACAACTACCGATTATGCAGGAAATTTAGTCTATGAAAACAATTCTTTACAGTTTATTGGTCACTCAGAAGGATACCTTTCTAATGGTAAATATGTGTATCAGTATAAAGACCACTTAGGGAACGTGCGACTGTCATACTCTGATACCGATTTAGATGGGACTATCGACCCATCGACCGAAATTATCGAGGAATCGAATTACTATCCTTTTGGTCTTGAACATAAAGGTTACAATAATGTAGTCAATGGCGTTGAGAACAACTACAAAACCTTTCAAGGTAAAGAACACCAAAAAGAGCTTAATTTAAACTGGCATGACTTCGGTGCAAGACAGTATGATGCTACTTTAGGTCGTTGGATGTCTCCAGACCCATTAAGTGAAGAATTTTCGAACTGGTCGCCTTATACTGCGATGAATGACAATCCGATAAATTTTATTGACCCAACTGGTTTAGCAGCTGAATGGATACCTAAAGTAAATGAAAATGGCTCGGTGAGTTATATAGCTGAAAATGGAGATAGCGCTAAGTCACTTTCAGACCAATACGGAATTAAACAAAGTGATGCTGAAAAAATTACCGGAACAACAGGGTCTACTAAAATAAAGGAAGGCACAAAAGTAACTGGGGAAAAAGTTGCGAGTGTTATAGAAGGTAATGATAATGGTATATTAAAATTAGACACTACAGATAAGAATACAACAAATGATGATATAGTAAAACAGGTTGTTTTTGCTGTTAGAAATGAAAATGTTCAGGAAAATTTAGGTAACGCAGGAGTTGATGGAGAATTTGGTTCTGGTAATATTTATGATTATTTTACGACAAGTAAATCATCAAAAGTTACTGGTGCGGGAGCTTTTTATGGGTTTGATACTGGACGACGACGAACCACATTAAAAATTGGAGATTATAGTTTTTCTTTAGCTGTAGGAGTTTCAGAGCAAAGTAATGGGCGTTTTAGTAGATTTGTAGGTAATCATAGACAAGTTCCGCAAGCCGGTGGGAGCTATGCAGAATTTATAGATTTTAATTATCCTAAAAGTAAAAATAAATCTTCAAGAGGGTTAAGAGGTCTTACAAGCAGGGTTATAGGAATTAGAGTTTATTCAGGAAATAGTCGTATTCTTAGAAATCATCTTGATGGGAAATAGATTTAAAATGAAAAAAACAATAATTATATTTTTTTTGATAATAGCAGTATCATGCATTACAAATGATTCTAATCAAAAAAGCTTGAAGAATTCTGAAGCATTAAATAAGATATTTAGTAAAGAAGAAGTGTCAGATTTACATAAAGTATTGACCTTTTTTGATACTCAAATCATGGATTCATTTAAAAGTGAGAGTTTAAATGAAAGCTATGGCATGTTTAATTTAAGAGATTTAGAATTGAAAAAGGAAGGTCTAATCTTTGGGGATATTCCTTTGTTAGAACAAAAGAAAATAATCTCTTCATTAGGAGAATCTACTTTCAATGAAGTATGGCTATTAGGTAAAAGTTTTAGAGAAAACGGAGAAGAAGTAAGCATTTTATTTATTAATCCTGATGGTAAATATGCGAATTACCTTGAGGAATTAGGTGTGAGAAATGGTTTTTTTAAGAATTATATTAAAATTGTAAAAGAAACAGGTGATATTCCACCAATATTATTTTATTCTATAACAGATAATTATAAAGATTTTGACATTTCTGATGAAAATATTAGATTAGTAATTGCTATTCATTATTTAATTTTAAATGACAATGGTCACGGGTCAAACTAGTGGTTAATTAATTATAAAATTTAAAACACAAAACCAAAAGGCTATCGTTAGATAGCTTTTTTTAGTTTAAAAGGTATGGAAGAAGAAGACACACGTTCATTCAATGTAGAGTTAAAAATGTACAGAGGACATAAGATAGATGTTGGTGAGAACAGTGGAGTAGAAATACATTTTAATGACAAAAAAGCAAAGCTTTACTGTTTAAGGTATTTTGTTAGTAATCAGAAAACATTGAGCAGTACCAAGTCCACTTATGCCAGATTAGAGATCTTTTACGAGATAGATGATTTTGATAAAGATATTATAGCAAGTTTAAAATTTTATCTTAAAGACCATATACCAATATGAAAGTAGGTACAGGGCGTTTTTTAGTTAAAATAAATTTTAAAACTACCGATTTTTTTTATAACTTAGCAATACGCTAATCACAACTATAAGGGAGAGAAGCCAGATCGCAGAAAAGTTTAAGAGTTAGTAAATACCCTACCGACCAACGTTTAATTTTATTATACCTAATTTTAAATTATTGTTTAATTTAAAATTTAAGTATTATGAAAAATTTATGGGGAGTATTAAAAGGGTTATTAATCGTTGTGATATTCCAATTAACACTAGTAAGCTGTACAGAAGACAACAGTGAAATTATTAAAAGTCAAGATGATAAGACGCAACTCGAACAAGACTATCAGAAAACCGATCCGATCAATGGAGGAGGGCGAGATGACGACGATGAAGAAGGTGGTAGTTAACATCTTAAAAGTTCTATTTATCGGCGCTCTTGTTGCAATAAGTTCAGGAGCGCTGTTTGAAGTAGACAACTACGAATACACAAATAATATAAACTCATTAGAATATAAAACACACAAAGCCAAATACAAACCCATAATTACCAACAGAGATTTTTCACTGAACAAGCTATTGAATGATCTAGGAAGTGGAAATATTACAACACAAGATTATATAATTGCGACAAGAAAAATACAAGAAACGTCAAAATTAAATATTGATGCGTACACAAAAAAGAAACTAGCTTTACAACAATCCTATAAATTTAGAGGATGGAATGGGTACTACTACTTCAGGCTAGCGATAGACCCCTATTTGATGTCTTTTGTTATGGGTATAATGTTACTTTATATAATGTACAATCCAATAACTGCAAAATGGAAAAAACTTGCATATTCCATTTTTTCAGGCATCTTTTTATTCACTTCCACATATTTTATCTTACAAGCACTTTTTTCACAACAAGTTTTTGAAGGCGATTTTCCAGAAGACTGGTATAGAAACATAATGATATATATACCTGTTTTAGTTTCAATAGCCCTACCCTTATTATTTTATTACTACCAAAATGTAGAACAAAAGCTAAAATCATATATAAGGTCATTGTTTACCTATATCTACGCTAATACTGATGATATTAAAGCAGACAAGCAAGAAAAGCACAAATTAGAAAGAGGTAAATTAATCAATAAAGGCTTGAAAATAAATGTGTAAAAGCAAGGGACATAAAATAAAAAAATCAGGATTATTCCCTCAAGAGTATTCAGAAGAAATAGAGGACGATTTAAATACCTACCTAGAAAAAGAAATTGAAAAATTAAAACAAGAGAACAAGCAACTTAAAATATCAATCGGTTTTTTATAAAAGCTATTTCTTTAAAAACTCTTTTAATACCTTATTTTCTGCCCTTTCTATCTCTCTATCTAAAAATAACTTAAACGTTTTATTGTTTTTCATAAGCCCTTCATTTAAAACAATGAAGTCTGCCACTTCTTGAACCTGTATGAGCAGTTCCGAATCCACCTCCTTATTAACCAACTTTGTATGTTTTTCTTTTAGACTTTGAATCAATAAAACTGTATTTGGACTAGGATTTCTTTTACCTGTTTCCCATAATTGTACAGAGTTTTTAGATACATTAACCAGTTCAGCAAACTCTGCTTGTGTTTTACCTAGTTCTTTTCTAACGTCTCTAATATCTAAACCCTTCATAATTAAATAGTTCTAAAGCAAAAACAAACAAAAAGAGTATTTTGTATGTTTTTTATTGTAAATAAGCAAACAAAGTGTGTATATTTGCTTTGTGTGTAATAAGAATTGTAACAAATGTCAATAAAAAAAAGTTGAAAACAAAACTTACCATATCATTTAACTATGAATAATTGATGTGGTAAGAATATTTGTTACCAAAAACAGCATACAAAGTAAGGGCAGTAGTAAAAACTATAAATAATTAGGAATTAGTAAATGGAAACCCAAGAGCTGCATCAATATGCAACAATTTTGCTTATAACAACGATGATTGCCTTCGGAATTGTTTTGTATACAATTACAAAAGAAGACCTTTCAAAGAAAGCTTTCCGAATGGTCATGACTGTTTTAATCATAGTTGCCATTATGTTAGTAATAGTTTTATTAGAAGTATGGATTTAGTCTATTTTCCTGAAGAAACAAATTAAAATCAACATATCGTTTTTACTGCAAACAAAAGAATCAACCAGTTAATTTGCTACAAAGGTCATTACCCAAAAGAAACCTGTCCCTTTTTTCTAGTAAGTAGCACCAACACATTTTACAAAATAGTTAAAACAAAGTCAATTGGAAGCAGACTACTATCAAAAAGGGAGAAATTATGAACTATTGATGAAGAAGGTTTTTAAATGCGACAGAGGTAAAAGATACGGAGCAGAACGTTCTTTACTAATAGCACTTTTTAAAAATGAACAAACCAAAGATCTCACAAATAATCGAATCCCTTATAAACGACAATTCTTTAAAGTAAAACTCTATGTACAGAAAGCTTTGCTAAAAACAAAAAAGAAAAAAATATATAAAAACTCATACCATCAATTTACACCATTACTACTCAGATTAGAAAGAGCAAACACCCCAAATGATTTATCCAGCGTGGTCAATGCAACATTGAGGAAGATCATTAAAATAGAAAATCAATTAAAAAGAGACATACCAAACTAAAAGAAAAAGATTTGTAAAAATAATCATTGTTACTTTAGACCTTACAGAGAAGCTACATTTTTATTAAAGAAGTCTTTAAATTTAGATTTGGTAAGCATACTATCAATAATACGATAGATAGCTTTCTTGTCTTCTTCTTCAAGTTGCTGAATAAGGTTAATGCGTTCAGAAACAGATTTATCAACAATAGTAATTTCATCAGGCACTTGATTAGTCATATGCACGAGCTCGTCAATAGTAACGCCAAAAAACTTAGCAAGTTTATCAGCAACTTCAATAGACACATCACGTTCGCCTTTTTCCATTTTAGAATAGTTAGAAGGATGTACACCAACAGCATTGGCGACTTCTTTTTGTAAAAGACCTTTTTGTTCTCTAAATACTTTTAAATTATCAGCTATGTTCATGTGTATATTATCTGTCTATGGCACAAATATAGTCAAAACGTATATTTTTATCAACATTATAATCAATATGTAAACTTATAGTTGTCAATATGGAATGTTATAATTAACTTTGCAGTAGTCAAATTGTCTAATAATAATTTTCTTCTATGCTTAATACTACAAATTCCAACAACTACAACTACATAACAAAACATTTAGAACTTCATATTTTAGGAGGAATAAAGCTCAATAAATTAGAAGCTCTACGAATTACCCTAAGCATCCAAAAACCCAAAGAATATAATATTTTACGGCACAGTTTAGATTTATACAACGACAATCAAGTAGAGAAATTTACAAGAAAAGTAGCAGAACGCTTAGAGATAGGAACAAGCGTAGTACGGCGAACAGTACAGGAACTCACACACGAATTAGAGAATTACCGTTTTTTATTACTGGAAAAAGAAGCAGAATTACACAAACCCTATTTTAAAGAACTATCGGCAACCGAAGAAAAAGAGGCAATCAAATTTTTAAAGCGAAAAGATTTACTACTTAAAACAAACGAACTTATTGGTAAAAGCGGAGTTATTGGAGAGCCAACAAACAGATTATTAATGTACTTGATATTTACCTCACGTAAAACTAACAATCCATTGCATTGCATCAGCTTGGGCAGTTCCGGAGTTGGTAAAACACATCTGCAATCTAAAGTATCAGAACTAATCCCGGAAGAAGATAAGGTGGAAATTACGGTCTTATCAGCAAACGCCTTTTACTACTTCAACAGAACTGAACTGCAACACAAACTAATTTTAATAGAAGATTTAGACGGTGCACAAGCTGTATTATATCCACTTCGAGAATTACAAACCAAAAAAAGAATTACAAAAACAGTAGTTCATAAAGATGCAAAAGGAACAACCAAAACCATACATTTAACCGTTGAAGGTCCGGTATCTGTTGCAGGTTGTACTACCCAAGAAAGTATTTACGAAGATAACTCAAATAGAAGTTTTCTACTCTATATTGATGAATCAGCAGAACAAGACCAACGAATAATGCACTTTCAAAGGTTATTGTCAGCAGGCAAAATAAATGAAGAACAAGAATATAAATCGAGTGCATTATTAAAAGATGTACAACGAGTTCTAAAACCGATACGGGTAATCAATCCCTATGCGGAATACTTGGAACTGCCACAATTGGTATTTAAACCACGACGTACAAACTCACACTATTTACAGTTTATAGAATCCATTACTTTTTATAAGCAATATGGGCGAGAACAGCAAGTGAATGAAGATACTGGCGAAATCTATATTGAAACCACTATTGAAGATATAGAAGAAGCAAACGAACTTATCAAAGAAGTGTTATTACGAAAATCTGATACCATTACAGGTGCAACACGAAATCATTTAGAACGGTTGAAAACCTATCTAAAAGACAATAACCAAACTACGTTTATCAATGCTGAAATAAGAAGAAATCTACGCATAAAAGAAACCACATTAAGACGATACAACAAACAGTTATTAGCAGAGAATTATATACAACGCATCAAAAAAGCCAAGACTAAAAGCTATTGTTTTGAAGTAGTTGACGTGCAAGAATACGATACACTCAAAGAGCAAATAGATAGTGCATTACAAAGCTGCATTGCAAAAATAGAACTCGCCATATCGCCACTAACTCGCCACTCCCAAAATGGCGAAGTTAAAAACAAGAAAGCCAATTAGTTAAATACAACTCGTTACATAATCTCAAAAAAAGGTCAAGGGATGAAAAAATTAAAACTACAAAACGACAGCTTCAAACTGTTAGTTGCCAATTACAAAGAATGGTTAGATATTTTAGGCTATGCAGAAACAACAGTTTATAGCTTACCAATACACTTACAAGAGTTCTTTTATTACTTGGAACAATACAACATTAATAACATCAATCATATTACTACAAAAACAGTCAAAGACTATTACAGCTATTTACAGCAAAGAGCCAACGAAAGAACAAGCGGAAGTTTAAGTAAAAGCTATTTAAACAAGCATCAACAAGCCTTAAAAAAGTTCAAAGAATATCTACAAAATCATAATTATAAAGGATTTAATATACATCTAAAATCAGAAAAACAACCAACCGAAGAGAAACTAAATATATTGACACAATCAGAAATCAAAGAGTTATTTAGAGCAACAAATCAAAGTCATCATTCAGAGAGAATACAGTTAAGAGACAAAGCAATGTTAGTGGTTTTATATAGTTGTGGATTACGAAGAAATGAAGCAGTACATTTAGATACAAGCGATATTTTTTTTGATAAGGAGCGAATATTTGTAAGAAAAGGAAAGAATTATAAAGAGCGTTTTGTACCCATCAATCGAAAGAATGCAGAAATATTAGAAGATTATATATACGAAGCTCGACCACAATTTAAAGATGCAAATAGCAATGATGCACTATTTATAAATCAGCAAGGAACACGATTACGAGGAATGACTTTTGCCAACCGATTAAAAGTTATTGTAGCATCAACAAATAATAAAAACATCATAGATAAAAAAATAACACTACACACATTAAGACACTCTATTGCCACACATTTATTACAACACGAAGTAAAATTAGAAAACATAAAAACCTTTTTAGGGCACAGTTCTTTAGAGAGTACACAAATCTATACACACTTATTAAAAACCATTGAAGATGAACGAATATAAAAACTATTTACAAAAAGAAAATTATAGTGAAACTACAATAAATAGTTACACAAAGGGAGCGAAAGTATTTATAAAATGGTGCAACAGAAATCATACAACTGTAGAATTAATAGATTACAAAACTATCTTAAAGTTTATCAAATATTTACAACGAAAAAATAATACTAAAAAAACAATAAAGCATAAAATAGGAACTGTAAAAATCTACTTTAAATATCTATTATCAGAAAATTATAGAAGTGATAATCCAATAGAAAACATTAACATAAAAGGTGTAAAAAGAATTATCAATTACAACTTACTCGAAGCTGACGAATTAGAGGATTTATATTATAGTTTTGAAACAGATAAATATCAAGAAGAATACCATAAATACACATCAAAACGTAATAAAGTGATTGTTGGGTTAATGGTATATCAAGGGTTAAATACTACAGAATTAATACATTTAGAGCTCGAAGATTTACAGCTTTACAAAGGAAAGGTTTATATAAAAAGTGGTACAAGAAGCAACTCAAGAACATTAGAATTAAAATCGTGGCAAGTCATAGAATTACTGGAATATGTAAAAGAAATTAGAGAAGAAATAAAAGTGCGTAAAAAAGTAGAAAGCGAAAGATTATTTATACCAAACAATGCAAGATTAGGAAATACTGTTCAGCGTATTATTGAGAAATTAAAGCGAATAAATCACAAAGTAACTAATGCAAATCAAATACGAGCTTCGGTAATTACAAATTGGTTAAAGCAGTATAATTTAAGACAAGTACAAGTTTTAGTAGGACATCGTTACATAAGTTCCACAGAAAGATATTTAGAAGATGATTTAGAAAACCTACACGAAATAGTAAATAATTTTCATCCAATCTCATAAACTAAAAAAATGGAACAAAAATTGTATATTTGTTATACAAAAAAGACAAAGATTATGGATTTACAGGCAGAATTAAAATGGATACAAAAAGAACTTGAAACAGTAAAAGATCCAACACTTATTGAAGCATTTAAAAATATGTTAAAATACAGAAGGAATGTAATAGAATCGTCTGAACGTATCAGTATTGAACAATATAATAAAGAGATTGATGAAGCAGACGCTAGGATAGATAACGGAGAATTTTACACACAAGAAGAAGTGGAAAAAATGGCAAAAGAATGGTAAATAAGAAAAAATTAGTTTGGGATAAAGAAGCCTTATTAGAACTGAAAGAAGCATATAATTACCTAAAAGAAAAATCATTACCATCAGCTAAAAAAGTTAGAAAATCAATCATAGAAATAGCTAGAGAATTACCAAACCATCCCGAAATTTATAGCTTAGATAGGTTTAAAAAAGAAAACACAAATGATTATCGAGCCTTTGAAAAATACAGTTACAGAGTGACATACCGAATAAAAGAAAAAGAAATAAGAATACTACGAGTTCGTCATACAAGTAGAGAGCCATTAGAACATTAAAATCCACGCAACCCAAATCCAGTATTTTGCTAAGGCAAAAATCCTCTGTCTTTGGCTTGCTTCCTCTCCACCACAATGTAGTTTTTTATGCGCCAAGCTAATGTAGCACTTTAGCGTCATAGACACATTTACTATTTTTTAAGGAGCGTCAATGACACCAAAGAGCTACGCCGAGAAAAAAGCTAATACATAAAAAACTATCCCAAGCTATGTAACATAATTTGCATTATAAGTTCACTTCGTACAATTTTTAGACATGTTATTTTGTAAGATAAAAAATCGTCGTTATAATGTAAACTATGTTAAATAGCCGACATTACCCACGCTTGAAATCTGAACTAAAAAACAAACTTCAGAACTCAAAAGCTGAACGCACTATCGTTTGTCTCATTCCAATAATAGTTGAAAATCCAAAGCATCGCCAACCTCTTTTTCAACTATTATCGGAACGTTTACAGCGGAAAAATCAGCTAATAAATTTATACTTCAAGATGTGTGCTTGTGGACACAATCCGTTTTAAAAGGTAACGGAACAGAGGTTGCCGAAGCTGATGGAGTTCCGTTAGCTTTTAAAATGAAAACTTCTTCATAATCCTTTTGAATAAAAAACGAAACTATTAATCCAGTTCCGAAGCCAAGCAAGGGCAAGCGACTATTTAACATAAAATAGGTTATAGTTACGGCATTGGAGAAGTGAGCAAGTATTATAACCCATTTTATGTTATTTAGTTTTGGTGAAGTGACGGCAAGGGAGCAGGTAAAAGACAGAAGCTTTTTTGGTACAAATAAACTGGGTTTTACCTGCGAGGAAATACTAAAAATACAGATTAATGCTAACTTATTACCATTTGTTAAGAAAAGTGAACCATTTACCCGAAAATGTATGACACAAACTAGCTCAAGCGGTAAATGCATAAATCAAGGTAGATAAAAGCAAAAATATTTTTTATATTTACACTGTTAACAAACGTTCTTTGAGATTAGGCTTTTTTTTAGAGTTTTTGAAAATGGAAGTGATAAAAAGGTAGCTAGTTGTAAAAAAAACGCATAAAGTTATATCCTTTTGGACTGAAGCATAAAGGCTATAATAATGTGGTGAGTTCCAATGGGAATAGTGTAGCACAAAAGATGGGATTTGGTGGTAAGGAATTACAAGATGAACTCGGTTTGGAATGGTATGATGTTTCTGCAAGAAATTATGACCCAGCTTTAGGAAGATGGATGAATATAGACCCTTTGGCAGAACTAATGACAAGACATAGCCCATACAATTATGCGTTTGATAATCCAATCTATTTTATTGACCCTGATGGGATGGCACCCTTTGGTTCTATTGGAGGTGATGATGAATTTAGTAGAAGAATGGCTAATAAATCTCTATTTGATGATTCTTTTGGAATGTTTGGAGAGGCAGGAGGAACAGACCCAGACCCACCAACAAACGTTTATAGCGGGCCGGGTACGGCAGTCGGAAGTGGTGTTTCAAACCTTTTAGATGAAGTTGTTGTGACTGCATCTAGTAGCTCTAGTAGTTCTAGTTTTTTTACTGATGATTCTCCTAGCTTTACAATAGAGGGACCTGATGTTGGCGGTAGAGCTGGTGAAGGTTTAGGTACAGGTAGTAGTCATTCTATTGATTATGATGATTTGACTTTTGTTAGTGGTGGTGGAGTGCCAACAAATAATATTTTTTTAAGATTTCTTAGAGACATCGTTGAATTTTTTACTCGTGTTGAAGATTTAGACCTTAATAGTTCTACAATGGAAAAAACTGTAAATGAGGAAGCTAAGAATGTGCCTGAAAAAATAAAATTTGCAATAAAGAAACCTGCTAATATAGTACCACCTTATGGGAATAGTGGTCTAAGAATAACTACAGTAACTGATTCTATTGAAGCTTTCCCAAAAGATACAGCAAGACTTAGAAAACAATCTGAAAGAATTTTAGATTCAATACGAAAATCTCATGAATAGACTTAATTATTTTTTAGTGTTCTTGATAATTTTAATTTCATGCAATACAAAGCCAAAGGAAGATATTTCTGGTGAAGTTTTGAAAGATACGTCTCAATTTAAAAGTGAATCACAAATCACATTTTTTGAATTCCAAGATACAGTGACTATAAATCAGGATATTTTGGGCGAAATTAAATATAATCTTGGATTAGATGATTTGAAATTATCCGATATAGATAAAAGATACACTTTTTTTTATGTAACAACTCAAAAAGAAGCTTTAGACTTAGAGTCTATTAAAAATACAAGTCACAATATTTTTATAGATACAGTTGGAAATGGCACATTTTATTTTAATGCTAAGTTTACTAATTATGGTAATAATTTATTGAATGGAGTTATTGAAGATATCATATATTTAAAAGGAATAACAAATGAAGGAAAGGTTAAAATTATAAAGAAAAAGACTAATATATCTAAAGATGTTTTTGTTAAAGAACAGTAGTACCCGCTGACGCGGAAATATTTTCCATGCTTAGATAAACACAAAAATAAACTAACTGGTCGCGGGTCAAATTAGTGGTTAATTAATTACAAAAACATAAACACCTAATAATCAATAATTTAATATTTACAAAATTAATTATCATGTCATAATATGCCTTGTTTTTAATAATAAAAGTTTCTTAGATCGCACTATAGTGACTTTGTCAAAACTTGCTGGGTCAAATTAGTGGGTAAAATATATATTACCATTTGTTAAGAAAAGTGAACCGTTTATACGTAAATGTAGTACTCAAATTAAATCATAAAAATTTATTGCTTAAAACAGCTTTTATTTGTCATAGCTATGAACAATAATAAAGCTATGAATTGTAAAAAGTGTGATAGTATTTGTATAAAAAATGGTTTTCAGACAAATGGGAAACAACGCTATTTGTGTAAGTATTGTAACCATAATCAACAAGAAGTATATACTTATAATGCCTATAAAAAGAATACTAACGAAAAAATTGTAAAACTAATTGTCAATAGCTGTGGTATTAGAGATATTTCAAGAATATTAACAATTTCAAAAACAACAGTTATTTCGAAGACTTTAAAAATTGCAAAAAGTTTACAATGGCCAGCTTTTTATGAAACAGATCAAATTTATGAAGCTGACGAATTGAGTATAAAAATGAAAGGAATGAAGTATTGTTACGTTTCGTATATAATTAATAGAAAAACAAAATTTGTTATCAGTTTTTGTGTAGGTAGAAGAACCAATGAAAATATGAAAAATTCAATCTATCAGGTATTGTGTTTAAATCCTAATAGAATTTATACAGATAGTTTGCCAAACTATAAAGGTTTGATTCCTAAAGAAATTCATCGAGCTAGGAAATATCAAACCAATACTATAGAGCGTTTTCATTTGAGTTTAAGAACACATTTAAAACGTTTGTCTAGAAAAACAATTTGCTTTTCAAAAAGTATTGAAATGTTAGAAGCAGTTGTCAACATTTATTTTTGGGCTTTTAACACAAACCAACTATATAAAAAAGGTAAAATCTCATTGACTCTATAAGAGTTGTTAAACAGATAAAAAATGAAAAAAATAATTGCTATCCTTATATTGGTTTTTATGTTCAGTTGTGAAGAGATCATCAATGAACAAAACATTACAAATGATGCAATAAACTTATTCGCACCTTCAGAAAATGTGATACTCAAAACTGGTGCAACAATTACTTTTAACTGGGAAGCACTTAATGGAGCTACAGACTATCAGTTTCAGATAGCTAAACCAAATTTTTCTAATGCAAGTCAAATACTAAAAGACACATTGATACAAAAAATTGATTTTACATTAGATTCATTGCCAGTCAGTAACTATGAATGGCGTGTAAAAGCGTTAAATTCAGCTTATGAAACGGTATATGCTACCAATGGGTTTGTTGTTGAGTAACCTAATATATTAAATGTCCGTTCGAGAGTGGAGTTTTAAAATTAAAACCAGCGTATGAAAATGACGTTTAAAAATAGAAATGAAATCAATTTTATATATGGTGATTTAAAGGATTGTCCCCTAGAGGGGACTTTAGGGGTGTTATAAGTACCTTTCTAGAAATCAACAACTTAAAAAAGTTACGTCAATGGTAGTATTGTCGAAGTATAGTCTAAAAGTCTTTGCGAAGTATTCGCCAAAAGCAAATACTGTGGCAATCTATTTGTAATAGTCGGTTAGTGTCAAGTCAAGTGTGAAATGATGTATAAGTTGTGGCTATTTTTTGATTTTTACGAAATAAGAAAAAGTAAGCATAGCCGTAGCTACGTGAACCTTTTTATGATGAGTAAAAACAAAAAAGAGCAAAATTTGGTGCGTTATTTTATGCTTGACTTGACACTAGGTTTGGTAATTAAATTAAGAGTTTAACACGTCGTCTTATCACTCGCTAAGGCTCGTGATAAGACTCCTCGTAAAGACGATATAAACTATATTCATGAAAAACAAAAAGAACACCTATATTTTATTAACTGCCGTATTATTGGTTTGGAGTATTTTGGGCTATCGTATCTTTTCGACGGTTAATCCGAATAAAGAAAAACGACAAACGGTAATAGCATCAAATAGTTTTAAACCACAACTAGTCAAAGAATCAGAAACTTTTACCATTAATACTGATTATAGAGACCCTTTTTTAGATAAATTATCTAAAAAGAAGGTGGTAAAAGCCAAAAAAGTCATTAGGACTACACGAAAAACTCCAAAAACACCATTTCCGGCAATAATCTATAAAGGCTTGGTTTCTTCAAAAAGAAAGCAACAACAAGTTTTTTTAATCAATATTGACGGACAACAATATTTTTTTAAGAAAAATAATACCCATAAAGAAGTAAAATTACTACGAGGTTCTAACAAACAAGTAGTATTAAGATTTCAAGGGCAGCAACAATCTTTTTCTATAGCCAAATGATTTTAAAAGTCCTTCCTGAGCCTGTGCTGAGCGAAGCCGAAGTAGGAAGTTAGGATGGGATTAATATATTACACAAATGAATTTCTATAACATAAAACTCAAAGCTGGAGCCCTGCAATACACCATTTTTATTTCGGTGGTCATTGCCTTATTGGTCTTTGCATTTATTGGTCTTACCTATATTCAAGGAAAACTACGTATAAAAGGTTTGTTCTTTCAAGAAGTAGTTCATGCTGTAAATCAAAGTTTTGATTATCTGGCAGTACATAAAATACCTAATAATGAGCAAGCTGTAATATTAGCTTCAGCAGAAAATAAAATTGAAACAACAGCAAACAAGTCACATTGGGGCATTTTTGATATAACAACAATAACTTCAACAAAAGGAAAAGAAACATTTACAAAAACAGCTTTGTTGGGCGGTTTTCAACAACAAAAAACAGGCTTGTATCTTCAAAATACCAATCAGCCATTAGTACTAGTTGGCAATACCCGTATTGAAGGCAACACTTATTTACCGGAGCAAGGCGTAAAACGCGGTACTATTGCGGGGCATTCCTATATGGGACAGCAACTCATTTATGGAAGTATCAGTCAAAGTAATGATAGATTGCCTAAAATTTTAAATGCCAATTATTTAAAAACAATTGCCAATGAAATACTATCAAAAGAAAGTAATGTATTTATTGAGTTAGAAGAAAATACGAGATTGGTTAATTCCTTTTCAGAGGCAACCAAAATTATAAGTAGCAATACTTCAATAGACTTACGTTTTGTAGCGTTGACGGGTAATATTGTGATTCATTCAACTATAAAGATAAAAGTATATCCATCAGCAAAACTTAAAGATGTCATTTTAATAGCACCGCAAATAGAAATTTTAGATAAAGTTAGCGGAAACTTTCAAGGATTGGCAACTAAAAAAATTACAGTAGGCAAAAAATGCGAATTGATTTACCCAACAGCTTTAGTGCTTATTGAAAAAGAGAAAGCGATAAAACAAAACAACAATGAAGAAATAAATCAAATTATTATCCATAAAAATACTGAACTCAAAGGTATCATAGCTTTTATAACAAAAGATAGAACCGATAATTATAAACCACAAATAGTACTGGAAGAAAATACAGTTATTACAGGTGAAGTATATTGTAATCAGAATATTGAACTCAAAGGAACAGTAAAAGGCAGTATCTATACCAAAGGTTTTATTGCCAATCAATTTGGCTCAGTCTATAAAAATCATATCTATAACGGCAAAATATTAAATAGTGACCTACCACAACAATATTGCGGTTTATCACTAAAAAACACCCAACAAAAAGTAGCAAAATGGTTGTATTATTGAAATACATTATTAAAGTTTTGCCTTTGCAGAAAAATGTCCCCCTGAGCGCGTCATCTCGAGCGGAGTCGAGAGGCGAAGGGCTCAATACAGGCTCAGTAGAAGGGTTTTGCAAATATGTATTTCTGATAGAAAATCAAGAACAGGAATCTAGAAAACTAAAAGCCTCAACTTTAATAGAAGTCTTAGTTGCCTCCGTACTTATTATTATAGTTTTCACTATTGCTTCTTTGACCTTGAACAATGTTTTTAAATCCACCATAAAAAGTAATACCCATTCAATAGATACACATATAAACAAATTAATGTATTTGTATCAACATGATATAATTGGAGTAAAGTATCAAGAAGATTTCAAAGATTGGCATATTTCATTTTTGCAACAAACGGAAAACAATATTTTATATGTTATTGTTGAAGCTGTACAAACAAGCCTACCTAACGACAAGACAGGAGCTAAGAAAACCATTACTAAAAAAATTATAAATGATAACGCTCAATAAAAAAGTAAAAGCATTTACGTTAGCAGAAATGTTAGTAGTATTGGTCATTTCAGGAATTGTAATCAGCTTGACAATGCTTATTTTAAGTTTGGTACAAAAACAACTAAAGATTATTCAAACTAATAATAACCAAACAACAGAAATAAGATTACTGGAAAGAGCACTATGGCAAGATTTCAACAAGCACCGCTTGTTTTATAACAATACTAAACAACAATTACATTGTATTTCTGAAATAGATACAGTGCTATATACTTTTAAAGAAGATTATATAATCCGGAATAAAGACACCATGAATGTTCCTATTTTTAAAACAACAACATATTTGGATGGTAATCCGGTAAAAGAAAAACATATTGATGCTATAGAATTACAATTATCAAAAGAAATAGCAGATAAAAAGATATTCATTTATACAAGCAAAGACGCATCCTATTATATAAATAACAATGGCATTTAAATTAGAGAATATAAAAACTCAAAAAAGACAAGTCAATAATTTTGATCTTGAAAAATTACTCAAAACAGAAATCACAGGGTTTGGTAATTCCTTTTCCAACAAAAAGAAAGAAGCTTTTTATACTGAGTTAAGTGTATTATTAAATGCAGGGATCAACTTAAAAGAAGCATTGGTACTCATTGCGAACGAACAAAAAAAACGTACAGATAAAGAATTATTAGAAACGATGGTTAATACTATTCTTGACGGAACTCCCTTTTCAGAAAGTATTAAAAACAGTAAAGACTTTACAGAGTATGAATATTATTCTTTAAAAATAGGAGAAGAAACAGGGACATTACAAAAAGTAACCAAAGAGTTGGGTTTATTCTTTAGAAGACGTAATGAACAACGAAGAACAGTATTGAATGCCTTATCTTATCCTATAGTGGTATTGATTACTGCTATGTTAGCAGTTTTATTTATGTTACACTATGTAGTACCCATGTTTGCAGATATATTTAACCAAAATCAAGTAGAGTTACCTTGGCTTACAAAAATGGTAGTAGCCACTTCAAATCTATTCCAACGTTATTTTTGGGCAGCGTTGCTGCTTTTAGTATTAATTTTTGTATTGCGAAAGATTATTTCAAAAAAGATATGGTATAGAAAAGTTGCCTCTAAGTTGTTGTTGAAAATTCCATTTATTGGAGATCTGGTACGTAAAATGTATATAGGTCAGTTTACACAAGCAGTAGCATTGTTGACAACAGCTAAAGTCCCGGTATTGAATAGCATACAGTTAACAAAAAAAATGATTGATTTTTACCCCTTACAAACAGCATTACAACATATTGAATCAAAAATTTTACAAGGAAATAGTCTAAGTGAGAGTTTAAAAGAGCATTCTATTTTTGATGCTAAAATGATTTCACTACTTAAAGTAGCAGAAGAAACCAATCAAAATGAATTTATATTTGAACGATTAACTACCCAGTATAATGATGAAATTCAATACAAATCTAAGATGCTAAGTACAGTGTTAGAGCCTTTGATCATTATCTTTTTAGGGGCTTTGGTTGCTGTTATTTTGATAGCTATGTATTTGCCAATGTTTACGTTAAGTACAGTGCTTGGTTAGTAATTGTATCTTTTACTAACTATTAAAAAAAAGTGAATTATTTTAATCTTTAAGGTTTTTAAAAAACTCATAAATTTCTTTAAAAACCATTAAAATAATTTCCTTTATGTTAATTACAATACTAAAAAGTATTTCTTTCATGTCATTTGATTTTAATTGACATTAAAATAGCCAATGCCAGTACATTTATATTTTGTTCCTTTTTTAAATAATCCACTTCATCTTTATTAGATAAAAATCCCAGCTCAATAAGAACAGCAGGACAGGTATTAATCGTTTCTCTAAGTACCTGAAAATTTTCTTTTTTAACCCCACGAGTTCTATACCCCAACTTTTCACCCAATTGTTTTATAATATAGTTAGCCATTTTAACAGACTGTCTCCCGTTTTTGCTTTTTGTATCAATATTATTATATACAAAAACTTCAATACCTTTCGCTTTAGGATTTACAGAATGATTACCATGTAAGGATATAAGCAGGTCAGGTTGAACTATGTTTACCAACTTTGCTCTGTGAGATAAGGAAATCAACGTATCAGAATATCTTGTCAAATAAATATCATACCTATTATTTAATACCGTCTTATTCCATTTTAGCATCTCCATTGCAATTTCCAATACTATATCCTTTTCTTTTAGTTCATTTATCCCAATGGCTCCGGAATCTATTCCTCCATGTCCGGGATCAATCACAATTACCTTTTTTACTTTTTGCATTTGTTGACCGGAGGCAGAATAAAGAGGTATGATTCCTACCACAAAAAGAACCATCCATATACGTTTTAGATTTCCCATCATTTTAGATTTTATTACACAATATTCAATGATTATTCTAAAATATTAGGAATTTATTAAAAATTAACACTTCAATTCGTTAATTTTTGAATATTTCTCTCTTCAATCTTCATTTCTCTATAGATTTCGTAAAAGTTTACATATCAGTGGTTTTCTCTGAGAGCAATCGGGAGACCACAAAAAAAGAACATTTATGAAAAACACACTAAAAATTACGTGGGCTATGCTTCTTACGAGCATTTCCACATTTGCACAGATCGGAGGTATTGAAGATTCAGTAAATGATGTTTCCGATACCATTAGAACCATTTTCCCCCTATTGCTAGGAGTTATTTTCCTAATAGGTTTCCTATTTAATGCAGGGCATTTCTTTGGAGAAAATGCCGATTTAAAAAAAGGCATTACCAGAGTATTGGTCTTTGTCTTAATTGCCGGAGCAGTCGTAGGCATCTTTACCTATCTCATTGGAATCGTAGTCTAGTCGCTAAGCGACATTAGGCAATTAAACAATAATGACTTATGAAAAAGTTTGAAGTATATAAGAATATTCGTAAAAGGGCAATGATATGGGGACTCCCCATATTGCTCTTTGCCATGATGATGATTTCCATTATCGGGTCGTTATTAGTCATCATTTTTTCCTTTAGCTTTTTAGTTATCATTTCAGTATTTATAGGTAATACTGTACTGTATATCTCCTTAACACAGATAACCAAGAATCCATCACTATTACATATACAAAAAGTATTTCCACAAACCATTAGTAACAAAAAACCCTGCCTAGCCGACAGGCTGGAAAGCAACCTTAAATTATGAAGAAAATTAATCTATCAGCATATCATCCTATTTTAAGTATAGAAGAACACATTGTGTTCGCTAATAATGGAAATGTCATCCTTTGTTATAAGGTAGAGTTACCGGAAATTTATTCTTTGTCTGAGTCGGACTTTGAAGAGTTACATGGTTCTTGGTTTCAAGCTTTTAAGTCCTTACCGGTTGCAACCGTTATCCATAAACAAGACATTTACCAAAAAACAGCATATAAGGCAGCAATGCTGCCAAGTAAAAGCTTTTTAGAAAAAGCAACACACAATTATTTTAAAGGACGTAATTATCTGCAACATTGTTGTTATCTGTTCTTTATCCTGCCCTTAAATAAAGCACTCAATGCTTCAAAATTTACAAATCCGTTTCGGAAAGTTGAAAAAGGGATCTATAAAAAACCAGACCATAATGTACAAGAATTTATTGGTGCTGTAAACGATGCAGTTTCATTTATCAACAATAGCAAAAAGGTGACATTGTCACCTTTAAATACAAATGAAATACTAAGCATCACTGATGCCCACTTTAATGGCTTTAATAAAGGTTTTGATACAGATATTCAATTAGAACCTGCCCGCTGTGGCGGGAAATCCAATATTGAAATTGGTGACCATCATTTTGATGTCTTGGCAGTCAATAGCGAACTCTGTTTTGGAGATATAGTACAAAGCAGTAAGACCAATGATAAATTTACCTCAGATGATTTTGTATTTCATCAAGGTTTTATAGATGGATTGGGCTTAAATCTCAATGAAAATCATATTGTCAATCAAATCATCTATTTAGATGACAAACATAAATGGAGAAAATTATTAGAGAAGAAAATTGAAGAACTCAATAAGAGTTCCAATTTCGGAACGCAAAATAAAGTCATCTTAAAAAAGATTGAAGATATTGTTGCACAAATAAATCAGGACGATTCGTCCCGAATTATTCGAGGACATCTCAACATCATTTTCTGGTCCTGCGAGCCGCAGAGGCTTACAACTATTGCTTCCAAAATAAAAACTGAGTTTAAAGAACTTGATATTGTTCCTTATTATCCAAAAGGAGAGGAAAGGAAAAACTATTTTTTAAACAGCTATTTCTGTTTTGCTTCGAACTTTTCAAATGAAGATTTATATGTAACAGATTTAAAACATGCGCTCTGTTTATATATCAACAATACCAATTATAAGTCAGATACCACAGGCATCATTTTTCAAGACAGGCAACATAATATTCCTGTATTAAAAGATGTATGGGATGAAAAAAAGAAACGCATCAAAGCTCGGAATTTTGCCATTTTTGCACCAACTGGCGAAGGTAAATCTTTTTTAGCGAATAATATTCTTCGGCAATACTTCGAGGTCGGCGTCCGGCTGGTCATTATAGATTTGGGAGGTTCGTACTCCAAATTTGCTAAACTCTATCCTGATGACCATATCATTCTGCGTTATGAGCAAGGAAAGAATTTAGGTATTAATCCTTTTTATATTGCTGATATAGAAGATTTAACACCAGAACGATTAGAAGACCTTTCTATTTTCTTATTAGAGTTATTGGCTTCAGGAAAAGAAGCCACCAAAGCCGAAGAAGTAGCTATTAAAAAAGTGCTTCGCTATTATTACAATTCTATTGAGAACAATCACTCGTTAGCAACTTTATATCAGTTTGTTGACGACAAAAAAGATACACTCACTCAGGAACTCAAAATTCAGGAAGAATATTTCAGTATTTATAATTTCTTGCACATCCTTTCAGAATATGTAGATGATGGTTTGTATAGTTTCCTATTCAATGTAAGTAAAGACCAGACCTATAAAATTGAAGATAAACGCTTGATTGTTTTTGAGCTCGATGAAGTCAAGGATAACAAAGAAATCCTTTCAGTAATGTTAAAGCTGATAAAGTCAGCAATACAAAGAACTATATGGCGAAACAAAGCCGAAAAAGGAATCATCCTTTTTGATGAGTTTGCAAAGCAACTCAAATTTAAAAACGTGTTAGAAAGTGTAGAGTTTTACTACCAAGCCATCCGAAAACAAAACGGAGCGATAGGTATTATCCTGCAATCTATCAATCAACTACCTGACAATTCAACTTCGGCAAGCATACTGGAAAACACCCAAGTGATTTATAGTCTCCATAATGAAAAAGGCTATAAAGAATTACAAAACAGGCTAAGCCTGTCTAGCCATGATTTGAATCAATTAAAATCCATTCGGAACAATTTAACAGGAGCAAGAAAGTACACGGAAATGTTTATCAAAATAGGAAAGGAAAGCAACATTTTCCGTTTAGAAGTTCCCAAAGAAGTCTATGCCGCTTACCTGACAGACGGTAGCGAGAGTGAGGCTATCATGCAACTCTATGAAGAACAGAAGGACATGGAAAGTGCTATCAGCACTTTTATAAAACAGTTATCAAAATGAATTATTAATCTAAATCAGGCAATGCCTGTTAAAAAACAAAAATTATGAACTTTTCAAAGAAAAACCACAGTTTGTCCGCCTTTGGCGCGAAACACCGCAGAACAAATAAATGGTCTGAGAGTAAACAGAAAACCAGAACATTAATGTTCGCATTTATCCTAATTCTTTTATTGCCTGACCGTGCTACGGCTCAGGGTGTGCCGGTGTATGACAATACCAATTTTATAAGCTTTGTCAAATCACTGTTAGAATCCGGAAAGCAAACAGCACAATTGCTTAAAACGGTAAAGTTTTTAAAAAAGCAGAAAGAGAATATCGATAAGGTCAATAATGTCATAAAACAACTAAAAGCAGTTAAAGAATTGGCTAAGAACAATCAAAAACTCTTTGATATGGTGCAAGGAGATTTGAGGGAAATTTTGAATTCACCCTATATCAAAGCCGATGAAGTGACCAGAATATCAGATTCCTTTAATGCCATTATTGAAAATTCCATAGAAAGTTTGGATTATATCGACCAGATATTGTCCAGTGACCATCTAAAAATGACAGATGCCGAACGCGCTAGAATTCTCAAAGAAAAAGAATTGCAATCCAAAGAAATGGTAGCTGAAATCGAGGCAAAGACCAGACGTTATCGTGAGATCATCGCTTTTCGCGAAATGCAGTATAAGATCAATAATAGAGAAACCAATTACTAATGGCAGGTATTTTTTTAGGCATAGGATTAGAATATATTGATGCGGTATTTACCACCATCAAAAACAGCGATTTTTCTCAGTATACCATTACAGGGATGAAAACACTGGCTATTCTTTTTTTTCTGGTCAACATCTTAAAAAAATACAATGAAGGTGTTGCTGATAAAGAAGGTTATACTTGGGGCTTGACACCGGCAGAACTGGCAAAGAATTTTGCAGTGATCATATTGGTAATTTTTTCTACACAGGTATTGGACGTCTTTGACAGCGTCTTAGTTGCCATAGAGTCCCAATACCGAGATACGGCTCCGGCACTCCTCCCTTTGCAGATGCAGGATATTGATCTGGAACAGGATGTGGGTGCATTCGAAGCCGCCAAAAAAGGAATGGCATTGCTCTATGAAGCATTAGTTACCCCGTTGTACGCACTAAAAACCATTGCTTTTATTCTGGGTTTATTTCTATGGCTGTTGGATCTGTTTATCTATCCGCTGTTTTTGGCAGAACGCTATTTTTTACTGGGGATTATGCGAGCTTTTTTTCCATTAGTGATAAGCCTGTCAGTATTTGAAAAATTTAGAACATTGGCATATAGTTTCTTTAAGCTCTATGCAGGAGTCTATATGTTAGTACCTGCCTTTTTCTTAGTCAATGTATTTGTAAATAATCTCTATACCGAGATCAATACCAATTTTTGGTCTAGTCTGTTTGGTACAGATTGGGGGAGTCAATTCTTTGCACCGATCATTCAATTAGGCTCTATTGGGTTTATTGTATTTCTAAAATTCAAGCTCTATCGTAGAGCTACCTCCTTTACTTTAAAATTATTCACAGGTGGATAAGTGCCTAAGGCACATTTGGCAACTAGTCCATTATAAATAATAAATATGAAAACACCTTATAAAAATATTTACACCATTCTAAAGCTAAATCGTTTTATAGTATTGGCAGTTATTATTGGAGCAGTACTCACCTCTATTATTTCCATATTGATGGTAGTTAAACTCCATAAAGAAACAGTCAATAATGCCTTTGTGGTGAATACCGATGGCAGTGTAATTCCTTTAAAAATGGTATCACAGCAAGAAAATTTGACTGTAGAGGCATTAGCACATTTAGAATTATTTCATACATACTTCTATCATATAGATGCCGGTAATTATGAAAAGAATTTGGAAAAAGCTTTGTGGCTGGGCAATAGTTCTGTAGATAATTTATACAGACAGAAAAAAGCAGATGGTGTCTATAACCGAATATTGCAATATTCTTTGGTACAAAGAGTGATCAGTATCGATTCTAAGATTGACATACAAGAAGAACCTTATAAGTTCAAAACCAAAACCGTATTTGAAATCAATAGAGGGTCGATAATCGACACTTACGAATTAACTACTACCGGTAATCTCATTCATGTTGATAGAAATTTTCCAAAGAACACACATGGTTTATTAATTACCAACTTTTTTGAAAACACACTTAAAAAAGTCGACCTGTCCGCCGGTAAGGCTGGTAATCGACAATAAAAACTTAAATTATGAATATTAAAAGTTAATAAAATGAAATTAGAAAAGAATAAGATCGTATTTATTATCATTATTGTTTGTGTGGTACTTTTTATAGGTGCTTACTCAATGATGGTATTGGGAGATAGTGAGGAATCAACCATAGAGAATAATCAAGTCCCTGTTCCTAAATTGAAAGATGAACAAAAGGAATATGAATCCAAATTAGATGCGCTCAATGATTTGAAAGAAGTCAGGCAGACCAATGCACCAAGCATTTATGATGAACGCTTGTTGGATTCTTCCGGAATCTATGATCCTGATCTATTAGATAAAGAAAAAATGCGAATGATAGATAGTATTTACAGTCACGGGCGGATTGATTATACTGATAAAGGGTATCGAAAACCCAAAACAAACCCTGTGAAACCACAAGTTCAAATAGAGAGAGATACCATTATTGAACAAAAGGAAAAGAACATCGCCGCTAGGGAACTTTCTTTAGAGCAACTGCTCTTTTTTGCTTCCAATCCGATAGAAAATCAGAAACAAAACACTGATAATACAGATAAAGCAATTTATGTACGTGTGGATGGTTCTCAAATTGTAAAAAAGAATTTTCGCCTCCAAATGCGATTGGAGAAAGATGCGCTTATCAATAATATATTAGTACCAAAGAGTACAGCTATTTATGGTTTTATCAGCTTTAAACCTAATAGGGCAATGATAACGATTGAAAATATCAATCATCAGCCTGTAAAACTAAAAGCCTTTGACTTACAAGATGGTAGTGAAGGTATTTATATCGAAAACAGTTTTAAGGCAGAAGCTAGACAAGAAGTGATTGGTGATCTGGTTGAAGATATAAATATTACAGGTGTTCCACAAGTAAGTGGTATCAAAAGGATCTTTCGGCGTAATAACAGAAACGTAAAAGTTACAATTGCAAATAATTATAAACTCATATTAAAAGTCCATAATTGATAATACTAAAAACCAACATTATGAAAACAATTATAATCACACTTATAAGTCTTTGCTTGACTTTTACTGTCAGAGCAAACAGCCCTAAAACATTAGATACTATTTATGCTAATGAAAAAATGACCACAGCCTTATTTTTTCCTTCGGATATCAGGCAAGGTATCACAGGTTCAGATAATTTTATATTTACCTATAATCGTGAGCAACAACAAAATCTTGGATTGCTGAAGGCTACTCCCGGAAATGTAAGTAACCTATTAGTTATTACCACCGAAGGGAAAGTATACTCTTTCATTATTAAGTACGCAGATAAATTGAAGAAACTGAACTATTTTTTAACAATTACACAAAGCATTGGTGATGAAAAAGGGGAGTCTGAAAGAATTTTAAAAAAAATAGAGCAGGAGGGAACTTCACTGTCAGACAATACACATGAAGAACTAGTCCATTCTATAAAAGAGCAGGGTTTTTTACAAAAATCCTCTGTCGCTTTATTAAAATTACCGGAGCGAAAAAACAAGAAAAAGCGTAAAAAAGGAATGTCATTGGCAATAAAAAATAAGGTATATCATAAGGCTTATGTGTATATTCAATTTGAAATAAAGAACAATTCAGGAATAGATTTTGACATCAATTATCTGAAATTATTTAAGGTAAGTGGAAATAAGAAACGTAAAGCCTCCTATCAAGAACTTATCATAAAACCTGTTTTTATGTATAATTTACCGGGCAAGGTAAGACATGGTGAAACTGCAAAGTTTGTTTATGTACTTCCTAAATTTACCTTAGATAAAAACGAAAAGGTCTTAGTAAAATTAAAAGAACAGCAGGGTAGGGTATTGGCATTGAAATTTAGGTAATAAGAGCGTTTTTTAAATGAATATTATAAAAGTACGAACTTAAAAATTTGTACTTTTTTTATGATAATCTCAATATATATCCAAGAACTTAAAATTGAAAATAATGAAATATTCAATTGATAGGTTCTTTGTACAACTGTTGACCCCAATCTTGAATACTAAGCTCCGGAAGCTGTTCATTAAGTAAGAGATGATTAAATTCTTCAACAATTTTTTGTACAACTTCCGAACTACTTAATCGGATACGAGTTTCATAGTTTTTTTTGGTACCGCTACCAGTAAAATTCAGAGAGCCTAAATATGCAATACGATCATCAATAATATATATTTTACTGTGCAAATACATTCCATCATAATCAAATTTATCAGGAGAGATGACAACTTTAAAAGGAAATAATTGCTTATAGGTATAAGAAAATATACCTTTCTTTTGAATTTTAGAACGGAGAACCTGAACACCTAAAAACAATAGTATAATAGGAATTATAAGGCCATAAGTACGAACATCATTGTATTGATAAACTAGATAAATCATTCCGGCAGTTAATGAGATTGCTAACCAATAAAGAACCCTTCTTATCTTTTTCCATTTATTCCTTAAAGCTCGCGCTTCTCTGTCCACATGCGTATGCTGACTAATAAGCTCATGGACATTACGCTTTCTATCTCCATAAAAATCTTCAATAGTGTCAGTGGTAATTAATTGCACACTCACTCCTTTATGATGCAGGTCAATCAATTTTTTAACTAAAAAAGGTGAAAGGAATGGGGAAAGAATTTTCACAGAATGTTGGGCATTATCAATATCGTGCATTAACTTTTTTCCAGCACCTTTACCTATATAAATATCGCAATTGACATTGTTGTGAAACATTCCCATTTCAAAAGTGAATTATCAGGTTAAAGTTAGTGTATTTACTTCAAAATAGTAAGTGTTTGAATATTTAAAAAAGATAGATAAAAATGTAAAATAATAGTTTGAATCATTTT
>JAKISU010000140.1 GCA_021648445.1 Flavobacteriaceae bacterium | reverse complement strand
ATAGCACTCAATAAACTTAAAAATGAAAAAACAGAAAAACAAGGAGTCAAAGGGAAAAGACTTAGAGCTGCTTGGGACAACAACTATTTGCTTAAAGTTTTAAATTTATAAGTGTGCGTTTGCCCTACCTATTATCGAATACAACTAATGAAGAATCGGCTATTGATTGGATACAATTGACTGATACATCTCAATTGGATATAATTATTGAGAATTCTAAAGTCAAAACACAAGCTATTTTTAAACACAGTACACGTTGTGGTATCAGTAGTAGTGCCCTTAGAAAATTTGAAAAACAATTTGACACTTCCAATCTTACAGAATTGCACTACTTAGATCTATTAAACCAAAGAGCTATTTCAAATGAAATAGCACAACGATTTAATGTGATACATCAATCACCACAGTTATTGATTATTAAAAACGGAGTAGTAGAAGCGCATGATTCTCACTATGGTATTTTAGATATGGATGTTTCTTAGAGTATTGATTTAGAAAATGACTTCTTATTAAAAATTACTATTTATCAATAGTGATTTTCATCTGAATATGAGCATGTTTTTTAGGGGCAACTACAGCATTTAAAACATTAAAAGACAGGTTGATGCTTTCTTCTTGTTGTTTTGTTTTTACTAGAATTATCGTTTTATGTTGTGGTGCAATAGTAACAATATCAGCATTGTTATGTAGTAAATAATCACTTGTATTCTCTAAAATATATTCAGCATCAGAGTTGTTCTGTATAATTACTTCTAGTATAGTTAAAGGTTTTTTATGTTGTGACCAACTTGTTTTTAGATATTTTGCTTTTTTTACTATCAGAGATGCATTGATCAATGGTTCTAAAAATTCTTGTTTTCCTATAAGCGTATTGTTAAACCAAATAGCAGTGCTTCTATCAAATAGTGCTGCTTTTATTCCTTCTTCTGATTTTTCTTTTGCAAAAACCAATGTGATTGGTCTATGACCGCCTTTATGAACATTGTATTCCCAATCAATTAATCCGTGAACGTCTGATGCACCAATAAAGGTAAGATCATTGGCTAAAGCAATCTCTAGTGCTTCTGTAGAGTAAACATGTTCATTGACAATCTCAATTCCATTGATCAATTTTTCTTTGATCAGTTTTTTATGTATATCTGTCAATTTCGCCACACCATCATGTGCCTGACCTTTCCAATGAGGGTGATTCCAAAATATAAATGCTCCTTGTTTTTTAGCTTCTCTAAACACATCAATGACACTATCTTTCAATAATAAATTGGCATCTTTAATAAATATAGCATTGCTATGACCCGGAGGCATTTCTCTGGTAATTTCTGAACCATTTGCTATGATTAACGTAGTATCTTTCATACTCTTTTTTGTCTCAAGTGCAATTTGATAGGCTCTATTTCTATCAGGATGTGGAATATCCTCTTTATGTGGTTGATACTCTAAATGTTCAGTAATAGAGATGGCATCTAATCCATCTTTAATGGCTTCTTCAACTCTAATTGAAGGATATACTTTTCCATCAGAAAAAATGGAGTGTTGATGAAAATCACATTTTAATGTTAGATAACCGGGCACATCAGGAAAATTAATTTTTCGATCATGATGATGTTGAGCCAACATAGAAAATGAAACGCCAATGCTTAATAATAAAAAAGAAATAGATTTGAATTTGTTATTCATGTTTATATAAATTTATTGATTTAACCCGTTGTGCATTTTGAATTTTAGGTTTATCTCAATGTCAGTTCGAGTGATCCGCTAGAGGCGGATTGTATCGAGAACCGTTCTTAATAAGAATTCCTATTCTCGATACTAATTTTTATGCCAAAATAGGCAAAAAAAATCACTAGTCCCGAAGTTTCGGGAGACGAAGCTTTATCAAAATGCACAATGGGTTGATTTAATCGAATCTGACACTTTTTATTTTGATAAATTATACTAAGGCACTGTTAAGTTATTTGAAAATTTTATCTAAAACTGCTGTTGACTTAACATAGCTGTAACTTTTTGCTTGAAATTACTAATAGAATATTTTACAAATTCATGATCTTTAGGATATGGTACTTCTTTTGCTTGAAGTGCTTTATGATATTTTTGCTCTATGGCACGTTGATCTCCTCTATACTTACCATAAGTGTTTTGAAATTTAGCCTCACCAAATTCCGGATTCGTAGAAAGAGTGGTTTTCTTTTTTAAATCTTTAATAATGATAGTTCCATTTAATTTTGAGGATTTATTTTGTTGATATAAAGCAACTTCAGCATTTACAATTCTGTATTTGGCAACTTTGATATCATTACCTTTATCGTCTTTCATTACATTACCATTGCCATCTAATTGATATTTCCATCCGTCTTGTACTTTTGCTTCTTGAGGTACTGTTTGTTGTTCCGTTTTCTCCGGAACAAAACTAAGTTTATCAAAAGTGACATCTATCTGATAATCATAATTAATTTTTCTATCTTTTTTATGGTGATAAATAACCCATTGGTTACTAAAGTTTGCAGAGTTTATATTTGCAAAATCTTTAATACTATCTTTTGAAATACTTTTTACTTTATTTTTTAATGTTATATATACAAAGCTACTTCCTTTACTTTTAGCTTTATTTAATAGTTCATTTAAATTGGTTTTATAATCAGGATTTATATAGATCAGATCTTCCAAATGTTTATAGGCTTTTCTTGCAGCTAAATTATCTCCTTTTAAATTTTCAATAGCACTATTATAGAGCGAAGCTGAATAATCATTTTTCGATGTTTTGATCTTGTCAGTATAATCATCAAACTTAAAGGTTACTTCATTACCTTCATAATACAAAGGTTGTAAGGCTCTTATTTCATCTTGTCTAATATCAAGGTTTAAGTATTTACCATATATATTTTTTAAACTTTCAGGAGTGTTCTCTTTATGTAAAGTTTTAATTTGCTTCTTATCAGTATAAGCGGCCTTAGTATATGCTTCTTTTAATAATGGAATATGTTTTTGATTTGATTTTTTGGTCTTGTCTTTATTCAACTTAGTAATTGATGTATTAAAAGCTTGAATATAATTGCCGGTTTGTAAGTGACTTGCTGCTTTTTGTGTGCTTCCGCAAGAAAGAAGTATTAAAGTTAAGATACTAAGTAGTAAATTTTTCATGGTAAGATTTGATTGATGGTTATTACAAAGTTACAATAATTATCCCCTTGAGGATTATTGAGATAAAAATATTCTTATCGAAGATAATCCTCAAGGGGACAATATTTACTCTGTAACATAGCGTAAAATTACTCCAAAGCAGGTAAAACTTTACCTGTACAATCACCAAAACCAATACGTACTTCACTATTTTCACAAAACCCTCTCATGATTACGGTATCATTATCATTGATAAATTTACGTTCAGTACCATCTTTTAGTTTGATCGGATTTTGTCCTCTCCAGCTTAATTCAAGCATTGAACCATAACTGTCAGGGGTCGGACCTGATATAGTACCAGAACCCATCATATCTCCGGCTCGTACATTGCAACCATTACTTGTATGATGTGTTAGCTGCTGAACCATTGTCCAATACATATATTTAAAGTTAGAATTACTTACCAAATTTTCTTCACCATTTTCCGGTTGTATAAAAGCTTGTAGGTGTATATCATAACTTTTTTTACCACTTTGTTTTAAATAAGGCAATGGTTTAGGATCTTGTTTTGGACTTTCCACTTTAAATGGTTTTAAAGCATCTAAGGTTACTATCCAAGGCGAAATAGTTGAAGCAAAACTTTTCCCTAAAAACGGACCAAGCGGAACATATTCCCAACCTTGAATATCTCTAGCACTCCAATCATTAAATAATACCAGTCCGAATATATATTCATTAGCATCATCAATAGAAATTGTTTGTCCTAATTTATTGACATCAGTTGTGATAAATGCCATTTCTAACTCAAAATCTAAGAGCTTTGAAGCTCCGAAAATTGGCGAATCTAAATGAGGTGGTTTTGTCTGCCCCAAAGGTCTTCTAATAGGTGTTCCGGATGGAACTATAGAAGAACTTCTACCATGATAACCAATAGGAATATGTACCCAATTTGGCAATAATGCATTTTCTGGATCTCTAAATAGACTTCCTACATTCGTGGCATGTTCTTTACTTGCATAAAAATCAGTATAATCACCAATATCTACCGGTAATTTCATTTCAACTTCATTCATTTCAAAGATAATTCTATTTTTATGTTCATTATTATCTTTTAAAGTAGCGTTGTTTTCATCAAATAGTTCAGCAATTCTATTTCTAACCAAACGCCATGTTTTTCGTCCGTCTGCTATAAAATCATTTAAGGTATCTTGTAAAAAGATATCATCCGTTAAGGGAATTTCACTAAAATATCCTAATTGATGTAATGCCCCTAAGTCAATTGCATAATCACCAATTCTTGTACCAATAGTAATAATATCATCACGAGTTAAAAAAACACCAAAAGGAATATTTTGTATAGGGAAATCAGAATTCTCATCAACTTTTAACCAAGTTTTTCTATTTGGATCGTTAGCTGTAATTTTCATATATCTAAAATTATTTTATTTTCTATTCAAATATAGAAGTTTCTATGCATTTGCAAAATGAAATTAGTATTTTTGACTTTAATTTAACAAATCTTAAAGATTATTTAACAATGCAACGAGATCAACAAGTTTTTGATTTAATTCAAGATGAAAAAGAAAGACAATTAAACGGATTAGAATTGATAGCTTCAGAAAACTTTGTAAGCGAACAAGTTATGGAAGCCGCAGGGTCTGTTTTAACTAATAAATATGCTGAAGGTTACCCTAATAAACGTTATTATGGCGGATGTGAAGTAGTTGATATTGTTGAACAACTAGCCATTGATCGTGCTAAAGTTTTATTTGGTGCTGAGTATGTTAATGTACAACCACATTCAGGTTCGCAAGCCAATTCAGCTGTGTTTTTTGCATTGTTAAAACCGGGAGATAAAATTTTAGGCTTTGATCTGTCTCACGGAGGTCATCTTACACATGGTTCTCCTGTAAATTTTTCAGGTACTTTGTATAAAACATCTTTTTATGGTGTTGAAAAAGAAACGGGTGTGTTAAATTATGATAAAATACAAGAAACTGCCAAAAAAGAAAAGCCACAAGTTATTATTGCCGGCGCATCTGCTTATTCAAGAGATATTAATTTTGAACGCTTCAGAGAGATTGCTGATAGTGTAGGCGCATTGTTAGTTGCAGATATTGCACATCCTGCAGGACTGATCGCTAAGGGTATTTTAAATGATCCGATGCCACATTGCCATGTAGTAACTACTACAACACATAAAACGTTGCGAGGTCCACGTGGAGGAATGATCATGATGGGTAAAGACTTTGAAAACCCTTGGGGTATTACTTTAAAAAGCGGTAAACCAAAAATGATGTCTTCCTTTTTGAATAGTGCAGTTTTTCCAGGTAATCAAGGGGGGCCTTTAGAACATATTATTGCTGCGAAGGCTATTGCATTTGGTGAAGCTTTAACTGATGAATTTCTATACTATCAATTACAAATAAAAAAGAATGCTGCAACCATGGCAAAAGCATTTGTAGCTAGAGATTATGATATTATTTCAGGAGGTACAGATAATCATATGATGCTAATTGATCTACGTAATAAAAATATTACAGGTAAAGAGGCGGAAAATGCCTTAGTAAAAGCTGATATTACGGTTAATAAAAATATGGTGCCTTTTGATGATAAGTCTCCTTTTGTAACTTCTGGTATTCGTGTAGGTACGGCTGCTATAACTACTAGAGGTTTAAAAGAAAATGATATGGAGAGCATTGTTTCATTGATCGATGAAGTGTTATCTGATATTGAAAACGAAACTGTTTTAGAAGCTGTTGCACAAAAAGTTAATGAAATGATGAGTGATAGACCTTTGTTTTCATAATTAATAACAAGATCAGTCTATTTCCTCATTTGCCCTATCAATAATGTTTTGAGGTAATGATTTTTTTGCCTTTGCACCTAGTTTTTTAATTTTTTCAACACTGGTAATTAAATTACCACGGCCTTCAACAAGTTTGTTCATAGCACCTTTATATTCAGACTTCGCTTCATCCATTTTTTTACCAACTTTGGTCAGATCAGAGACAAAACCTTCAAATTTATCATATAATGCCCCGGCTTGACGGGCAATTTCAACAGCATTATTACGTTGCTTTTCATTTTGCCACATACTGTCAATAGTTCGTAGTGTAGCCAATAGGGTAGTAGGAGTAACAATTACAATATTCTTTTCAAATGCTTTATTGTATAACTGATCATCAGTATTTATAGCAACAGCAAAAGCAGGTTCTACCGGAACAAATAATAGAACAAAGTCAGGAGATTCTATTTCATAGATATCTTCATATTTTTTTTCACTTAATTGTGTAATATGCCTGTTTAAAGATGTAATATGCTCTTTTAAATATTGTTGTTTTTCATCTTCATTATCGCTATTTACATATTGCTCATAGGCAGTTAGTGAAACCTTAGAATCAACAACCATTTTTTTACTATCCGGTAAATTTATAATTACATCAGGTCTTAATCGTGTCTTATTTTCATCATCAGTATTAAAGCTTTTCTCTAATACATATTCTCTATCTTTTTCTAAACCAGACTTTTCTAAGACACGCTCTAATATTAATTCTCCCCAATTACCTTGTGTTTTGCTATCACCTTTTAATGCTTTGGTAAGATTGATAGCTTCTTTACTCATTTGTTCGTTCAACTCTTTTAAACCAATAATTTGTTGACGTAAAGCTGCATGATAATCAATACTTTCTTTATGAGTTTTGTCGACCTTATCTTCAAAAAGTTTGATCTTTTCTTGTAGTGGATTTAAAATTTGCTTAATATTCTCTTTATTCTGTTCAGTAAACTTAGTAGACTTTTCTTCTAAAATTTTATTGGCTAAATTTTCAAATTCTTTGGTAAATTTTTCTTGAATGTTTTCTAACTCCTCTTTTTGAATATTTAATTTTTCTTTCAAGTTATTAATATTAGCTTCTTGCTGTATATTCACCCGAATAATATCTTCTTTTTCAGTTTGAAGTTGTTTATATTCTAATTGTAATTCACTAATTGTTTTTTCAGCATTAATTTTGGTTTCCGATAAGATAGTATTACGCTCTTGAAGGCTTGATCTTTCTTTCTCTGAAGACACTTTAGTTAATAGTTTTCCTATAAAAGCACCAATTAATAGTGCAATTATGAAAATGATAAAAAATATAAAGTATTGTTCCATTAGTTAAAAGTTATAAGTTGATAACCCTCACTTTGATATTTAACCAATGCAGTCAAAGCCGAAAGTGCTATTCTTACATCAGATGACTTGTCATTTAGGTCAAAACCATGTGCCAAATATGATTGTCCGCAAACAAATAATTCAACATTTGCTTCTTTTAAGGCATCTATTAATGCGCTATTTGGGTTCTCAGTGCTAAACTTTTTTTGATAGGCGGTATCACTTAATACACTCTTAGTTGCAGCACCGTGCATAATAACAATAACTTTCATATTTTCTTTAGGTACGCCTTGCTGTGCATGCATATTCAAATAACGTGCTACTGTATTGATCAATGGGTTTATTTTTTCTCCTTTTGACCCATCTGTATAAATATCAAAAATGACTTTATACTCTTTATCTTTTTTTAAGAGTAAATCAGGATTTTCAATTTGAAATACTTTACCAAAGTCATTAAGTATAGGTCCCATTTTAGTTTCTGTTTGCTGAGCGTTAACAGATATAGTACCGATTAAAATAAGTAGAAACAATATTCTAGTCATGATATAATTTTAGAGAATAATATTACAAAATATCTATAAGATTCTATAGAATTTTACCATTAATTACGAAATTAATATCAAAGCATAATTCACTTTAATTAGCCATCCCCCGAAAAACACATTCAATAAACTGTTAAGTATTGATTTTATTGATATTTTAAGGTGATTTAAAATTGGAAAACTGTTTTAAAAGTTGTATTTTGTTATTGCAAAAAAAGCA
>JAKISU010000139.1 GCA_021648445.1 Flavobacteriaceae bacterium | reverse complement strand
AAATAGCCCTAAACCTATTGAAAAAGGACACCTCCGCTAAAATAGGAGTCAAGAGCAGAAGGCTCAAAGCAGCATGGAGCAACCAATACCTCTTGAAAATACTCAATTTATGATGCGTTTGCCCTGAATGAGCAACAAGATTATAAACCAACCTAAGACCTGTCAGGTTTTGATCCCGAAGTCTCGGCGAAGTCTTGGGACTGACAGGTCTGAAAAAATAGCTAAAGCCATTAATGACAAATTTTATAATTAAATTGGTATTAGAACTAAAATACCTCATTCTAGGAAATGACCCTTAAAAAAAGGGGAGGGGAGTTTTACTAATAGTTAAAAATCCAGCTAAAAACAAAATTGGAAGTCAGAAATAAATTCCTTCCCTCCCGATAGCTATCGGGATAAGGAAAGGTGGTCACGCTTTGGCGTGAACGGAAGGGTTATATAATGACATTGGTCTAAAGTCTGTTAAAATAAACCATGAATCTGCGCATCTATTCTATCAATAATAGAGCCTAGATCTTCAGGGTTTTCAACAATGTCAAGATTGTCAACATCAATGATTAACAATTTACCTTTTGTATAAGTTGAGATCCACGCTTCATAACGTTCGTTTAGTCTACTTAAATAATCAATACTAATTGTATTTTCATAATCACGACCGCGTTTATGAATTTGCCCAACTAAGGTTTGAATGTTAGCACGTAAGTAGATCAATAGATCTGGCGGAGAAACTAATTTTTCCATCAATTCAAACAAAGAAGAGTAATTGCTATAATCGCGATTGGTCATCAAACCCATAGCATGCAAGTTAGGTGCAAAAATATGAGCATCTTCATAGATAGTTCTATCTTGAATGATATTTTTACCACTTTCGTGGATTTCTAAAATCTGACGAAATCTACTATTCAAGAAAAAAACTTGAAGATTAAATGACCAACGTTCCATTTCACCATAAAAATCATCTAAATAAGGATTTTCTTCGACAGATTCGTAATGTGGACTCCACTTATAATGTTTGGCTAGTAATTTGGTTAATGTAGTTTTTCCTGCGCCAATATTTCCGGCAATAGCAACGTGCATCTTTTTGGTTTTTAGATTTTTATAAGAGCGTTTAAAGTTACTTATTTTTTTAAGATTTTAAACACAAAAATTTTAGTTCCGTCAAAAATATAAATATGTTTTGTATTTATAGAATAACTTTTAATAATTCCTTCTATTTCTGTATGTATTTGTTGAAAGTTTGTTGAAGATTCCTGATAGTATAGTTTATTATCTTTCAAATACATATATCCTTTTTGAAATGGTTTTAAATAAATATGATCGTCAATTGTAGTAGTTTCTAAAAAAATACCATATTCATTAAACTTTAAAATTACATTCTCTCCAATTAACCAGCAATTTTTATAAGAACTCAATTGTTGAATAATCTTAAAATCATTACTAAATGATGAAAGTGGTTGAGAGGTGAATTGTACCTTTTTAGTTTGATGATTCCAGAGTTGTAAAACATTGTTGTCTAAACTGTATAACCAAAGGTTATTATTTGAAGAGATATTAACAAAAGTTATCTGTTGCGGAAAAGATTCAGAAGTAAAATTAATAGATGTTGTTAATTCATTTAACCTATTGTCTAAAAACAGCACCGTGTTAAAATCTCTGTAAAAAAGTATAACCTTTAAAGGGTTTGTAATGTCAACTGATGTTATTTTTCCTAATTGAGTATTGGTATATGTATAAGTTTGTTGATTTGTTTTTTTATACAGCGTATTATTTTTTATATAATAATAATTCTCAAAACTATCTACTCCAATAAATTCATCTACGTTAAGCAGAAAATCTTTAAGGAATTTGGTTTCAATTTCTTGAGAATAACAGAAATTAATTAAAAATAGGGATAGATATGTAAAAAACAACTTCACGAAAAGCAAAGTACAACAATAAAGTCGATTTTAGCAAATCAATTTATAACCATAGCCTCTAATATTTACTATTTGAATTTGCGGATCTTTTTTTAGCTTCTTGCGCAATTTTGTGATAAAAACATCCATACTGCGGGCGTTAAAAAAATCATCATCTCCCCACAATTTCTTTAAAACGAATGTTCTATCTAAAGTTTCGTTTTTATTTTCTGATAAATAATAGAGTAATTCAGATTCTTTGTGTGTTAATAATTGTGAATTATCCTTAATGGTCAAGGTTTGTTTTTTATAATTGAAAACATAATTACCTAATTGAATATGCTCTGAATTTTGTTTTAACCGAATTCTATCTAATAATGCATCAATTCTAACGATCAATTCTTCCATAGAAAATGGTTTTTTTAAATAATCATTCCCTCCATGATTAAAGCCATCTATTACATCTTTGGTTTGAGATTTTGCAGTTAAAAAAATAATAGGAATAGTAGCATTCTCTTTACGAATTTCTTTTGCCAAGGTAAAACCATCTTTTTTAGGCATCATTACATCTAATACTAATAGTTCAGGTTTTTCTATCACATATTTTTCATAAGCTTCAACACCATTATCACATAAAACTACTTTAAAGTTTCTGGTTTCTAAACTTTCTTTTACAATTTGCCCTAAACTTGGCTCGTCTTCTGCTAATAATATTTTTACAGTAGTATTCATAAGGGCATAGCAATTTTAAAAATAGTGTTCTTAGTGTTAGGTACTAGTACTATTGTTCCATTATGTTTTTCAATGATCTTCTTGGCATAATACAATCCAATTCCGAAACCTTTTACATCATGTGTATTTCCTTTCGGAATACGGTAGAATTTATCAAAAATCTTACCTCTTTGATTTTTATCAATATTCAAACCATTATCAGCAATACTTATTTCTAAAGTATTTAAGACGGAGTTGACGTTAATTTCTATATTATTCCCCCCATATTTTATCGCATTATCAATAAGGTTATTAATTGCATTTTCAAAATGAAACGCATCAATAGTAACAATTAACTCATCATTGTTCGTAGAAAAAGTAATTTCTTTTTTATGATTGGTTAATTGTTGTCTTTTTACGCACTTATCAACCAAATCAACCACATTAATAGCCTCTTTTTTAAGAAGTAAATTTTCACTATCCAACGTAGCTGTTTCTAACAGTTTTTCTACCATTAGATGTAGTTTTTTTAGTTGATTTGACGAAATAGAAAGATAATCTTTAGTTTTTGCTATATTATCTAATACATTAAAATTGGACAATGCTTCAATAGCAGTAGAAGCAGTTGTTATAGGTGTTTTAAATTCATGAGTGATATTGCTAATTAAGTCATTTTTAATTTCAGCTAATTCTTTTTGTTTTTTTATGATATGTAATAGATAAAATAAAGATAAAATAATAACTAATGATAATACTAAAGAAAGTAAGATACCTAAAAAACTACGTTTTAAAATAATTTTGGTTTCATTTGAAAACAACAATTCTAATTTTTCATTTTTCTTTAAGTATGTTGAATTAGTAAAAATTTTAAAATAATCATTTCTAATTGACTGATTATTAATAACATAAATTATACTGTCATTTTTATAATGCTTTAATGTATAGGGAATGGCAAGGCTCTTTCTACCTAATTCTTTTTCTAAAAAAGAGTTTAGTTTTGAAAAATTTAAAGAGTCTCTGGTAAGAGAAATATAAATTGTAGTAATATCATTGATCAACTTTAAATTATTTAATGATTTTAAACTATCAGAAGCTTTTTTCCCTCTAAAAACAGACATTCTTTTAATTCCACCATCAGACTTCATAAATGTAATTGCTCTTTTGCCATCAGGTTTAAAAATTTTAGAAAACCCTTTGATAGTATAATTTATAGAATCGTTTTTATGCTGTTGTTCAATATCTTCGAGCATATCTTTTACGAAAAGAGAATCGAATTTTCTTTCTATAAATGGAGAATCAATTTCAAGAGTATGTTGCAAAGTATCACTATTATATTCTACAAGGGTTAAAAAACCAGTTTTTGCTAAATCTGTAAAATAACCTTCCACAGCGTTGTCTAAACTTATTTGTATATCGTTTTTGAATTGTTGCTTGTTAATTTGATAGTTTTTATAGTTCCAAAATACTTGCGTAGCAATAGTCAATACTATTGTTACGATGATAATATATAAAATCCACAAGTATTTTTTTTGATTCATAGTTCAAATGTAAATGTTAAATTGATATAAAACCAATTGCTTAACACTCGTTAACAGTCATTAACTAAAATCATGAACTCTGATGTTCATATTTGCGACAGATTTAATACTAAAATATATTATCATGAAAAAAATAATCCTAATCATTCTTACATTTTCATTCCTAACAATAAGCGCACAAGATTTCCAAGGAAAAGCATTTTATAAAACCAAACGTAAAATGTCTATCTCTATGGATAGTACACAAGTAGGCGCAGAACAACAAAAAATGATTAATGAAATGCTGAAAAAACAATCAGAAAAAGAGTTTGAACTCATTTTTGATAAAGAGCAGTCTGTATATAGAGAACAAGAAAGTTTGGGTGGAATTCAACAAGGAGGAATAGAAATTATCATGGCTGGAGGAGCAGATATTTTATATAGAAACACCAAAGAAGAACGCTATGTTAATCAGAATGAATTATTTGGAAAACCTTTTTTAATAAAAGATAAGGCAAAAAAACAGGAGTGGAAATTAGAAAGCGAAACCAAAAAAATAGGAAATTATACTTGTTATAAGGCTACAACTACTAGAGAAGTTAAGAAGTTTCAAAGTATAAGCATTAATGGGGAAGAAGAAGAAAAAGAACCAGAAGTAAAGACAATTACTATAACTGCTTGGTACACATCTCAAATTCCTGTCGCGCATGGTCCGTCAAATTATTGGGGTCTGCCAGGGCTTATTCTGGAAGTAAATGATGGAAGTCAGGTAATGATTTGTAACAAAATAATATTAAATCCAAAAGAGAAATTATCAATTAATGAACCTAAAAAAGGGAAGGTTGTTACCCAAGAAGAATATAGAAAAATAATGGAAAAGAAAATGAAAGAAATGAATAAATCATTTAAAAGTGGAAGAAAAAAAGGAAATGGACATAGTATTAAAATTGGAGGCTAACATATAAACACGTCCTGAAAGGTTTTCAAAACCTTGTAGGTCTTTTACAGACAACCCGATGAGCGCCTATTTATTTGATATTTACAGTAGTACGCACAAAACGTTAAAAATCCATAAAAATTTATTTCACTACGTATGAAAATTAGCACAATTTATCTATTAGTATTGTTTTGCTTATTATTTACAAATACATTTTCACAAAAAGCAAAGCTTACAGGTATTGTAAAAGATTCTTTACATAATCCTTTAGAATTAGCCAATGTAATTGCTATCAATACTGAGAATAATACTATGGAAGCTTATGCAATTACGAATGCAGAAGGTAAATATCAACTTTCACTTTCAAAGAATAAAAAGTATCTGCTTCGTGTTTCATACCTTGGTTATATAGAAAAAGAAATTCCTATAACTATTAGAGAAAATGATACAAAAATCACTAAAAATGTGATACTCCAAGAAGATAAAAATAAATTAGACGAGGTTGAATTAGTTTATGAAATGCCGGTAACCATAAAAGGCGATACAATTATTTATAAGGCAGATGCGTTTACAACCGGGAATGAAAAAAAACTAGAAGACGTATTAAAAAAATTACCGGGAATTGAGGTAGCAAAAGACGGAAGTGTAAAAGTACAAGGTAAAAGAGTAGGTAAACTAATGGTTGAAGGGAAAGACTTTTTTGATGGAGACCCTAAATTGGCGACTAAGAACTTACCTGCAAATGCCATTGATAAAGTAGAAGTATTACGAAATTATAATAAAATTAAGCAAACCAGAGGTTTAGGAAATGATGAAAGCATTGCATTAAACATAAAATTGAAGGAAGGGAAGAAAAACTTACTTTTTGGCGATATTGAAGCTGGCGGAGGTATTAAAGAAAAATATGTTGTACATCCCAATATTTTTTATTACAGCCCTAAAACTACATTGAATTTTATTGGAGATGTTAATAATATTGGTACTCAAGCTTTTACGCTGAATGATTATTTCAGGTTTAGTGGCGGTTTAAGAAGTTTAATGCGAAAAGGAGGATCATCTTTAGAATTATCTTCAGATGAATTAGGAATCTCATTTTTAAGAGACAATAGAGCAAAAAATTTTAATTCAAAACTGGGCGCTTTAAATATTAATCATTCGTTTTCTAAAAAGTTTCAATTACAAGGATTTGTTATTGCATCATCAAATGAAACAGATTTAGAAAATAATGCTAAAAGAATATATATTGAAACTAATCCGGAACAAATAGAGACTACAAACACCATAACTAATCAAAAAAATGAATCTGGTTTGGTTAAATTATCTTCAACTTATGAACCAACTAAGAATCTATATTTTAATTATGACGCGATCCTTAAAAAAGGAAAAATCAAAGAAAATAATATCATTCACTCATTATTTAACGGAATAGAAAATAATATCAATGCTACCAGAGAAAAAGAACCGTTTTCTATTAATCAGAATTTGGAAACATATTATACCTTAACTCCTAAAAATATTTTTTCGTTTGAAGTACAACATCTCTATAAAAAGCAAATTCCTAACTATAATCTTGTTACTTCACAGCAACCATTTATTGGGAGTTTACCTTTAGCCGATGAAAATACATTATTTGCTATTTCACAATTTAAAGAGATCAGAACCAACAAAATTGAATCGGCACTGAATTATTATTACATTTTGAATAAAAAAAGCCATTTGAATTTTACTGTTGGAAATGTAACTCTTAATCAAAATTTAACATCAAATATTACGCAAACATTTACTGATGATTTTCAAAATACACTTACTGATGCTAACTTTAATAATAACGTTTCTTATACTTTTTCTGATTTTTTTACAGGATTACATTACAAATTAAAAGCAGGAAATTTTATACTAAATCCGGGATTGAATCTACATTTTTTTACCATAAAGGATAAACAATTAGGCACTTTACAATTACAGAACATCACAAAGTTATTACCAGATTTTTATGCACGATTTAATATCAAAAAATCAGAATCATTAACCTTTCGCTATTCATTAAATACAGATTTCATCGGTATTGACAAACGTGCCGAAGGAACAACAATAACAAACTATAATAGTTTATTTAGCGGAAATAGAGATTTAACGAATGATCTGTATAACAAATATTCATTGCAATATTTCAACTTTAATATGTTTTCATTCACTAATATTTCTGCAATGATTGACTATTCTAAAAAGTTTGATGATATAAAAAGTAGTATCACTTATATAGGGAATAACTTAGAAGTAATCCCAATAAACACTATCAAAACAGATGATTATTTAACGATGAGGGGAAGTTTTGGAAGGCGTTTTGGCAGTTTAAAAATCAATCTAGAATCTCAATTTGGGTTTACAAATATCAACAATCAAATTAACGGAATAGCAAGTAACTCAAAATCAACTACTCAAAATCATAAAATAGCAATATCTTCTAATTTTAATAATGCCCCAAACTTTGAAATAGGATATTCTAAAGCAATTAATAATTATAATAACAACGGAATTAAAAATGTGTTTTTTACAGATAGACCCTTTGCTAATATTGAAATAGTATTTCTTAAGAATTTTACACTAGTTGCAGATTATGAATACAATTATTATCGAAGCAAAAATAAATTGACTAAAAGTAATTATGATTTTTTAAATACAAATTTATACTACCAAGTAGAGGATAGCAAGTTTGAGTTTAAAATTTCAGGGAACAACTTACTGAATACAAAATCATTAAATCAAGATAATTTTTCAGATTACCTTATAACTACTTCACAATATTTTGTACAGCCAAGATTCTTAATGTTTACAGTAAAATATAATATGACTATCCGATAGTTTGCACATTCCTCTTCCATTTACAAGACACAGAGGCGATTACGACTCTATCGAATACCGAATCGAAGTATCTCCTGTTGAACTTGTAGCAATATTCATCGAGATAGCTTT
>JAKISU010000138.1 GCA_021648445.1 Flavobacteriaceae bacterium | reverse complement strand
CCTTGTGAACTCCTCATCAAATAAGCCTTTATTCCCTTGTGTTTTATACATTTCCATGACTTTTTTACACCATAAAGATAAGCATAATTAGCTAATTGACAATGAGTTAATTTTTAGAAGTCCCCATTAGATCTTAATAATCCCTTTTGAGACAAAATAACTTTTTTTTCTCCTTTATGATTAAGTATTAATATGCCTTTTTTGAGCGATCCTAAAGCAAAAGTACCATCTTTTAAATCCACTCCACAGTAGATTGTATTATCTAAGAAAAATTTGGGTGCATTCGTAGTAAATTCAGCAAAAAAACTTCCATCAAATATATAGAGTTGATCTTTGGTGGCAACTAAAAAATCTTCATTATATGGTAATATTGCATATACCATTTTATCGCTAAACAATCCTCCATGAGCAACTAATTCAAATTTATTATTCTTATACTCCATTAAACCTTTCCCTTCTTCTCTTTTAAAAAGAATATCATTAACTAGAAAGAGATGTGAATATTTAGAATTTTTCCAAGTTTCAAACTTCACACCATCCCATTTGAAAATATATGTATTTGAAGTAAAGAAAACTTCGCCTTCAGTAAAGTGAATTGATCGTATTCGTCCCATATCAAAATGTTCTTTACCTATTTTTGATAATAAAGACACATATTCCAATTGACCCTTGCTATTTATTTCTAAATATCCAATCTCACCAATAGCTCCTACATAAATTCTACCTTCTTCATCAGAAGCCAAGGAAAAAACAGTTGATTGGTTAGGCAATTCTATTAAACCCCAGCTTACACCATTATAAGTTAGAATGCCATCTCCATTCGCAAAATACATAATACCTAAAGAATCTTGAACAGCACTCCAGTTTTGATCAAAAGCATCATAATCAGAAGGAGTATAATTCTGTATATAAGGTAATCCCGTTTCCTGAATTTGATTTGAAAGTATTTGTGTATTTGAATCTTGTGCATACACTGAAAAGTAGCCCATATAAAAACAAAAGAACAGGAAGATATAACGATATATCATATTTTTATATCTATAGAACTGACTACGATTGACTTTAAATATACAATGAAATTATTATACACAAAATTGATTTAATTGAGATATTTATTTAAAACCAAAATTAGTTTATAGAATACCCATCTATTAACAATATAGTCTCAAACACTAACAATATTATCTCATTGACTACAAAGGTAATTTCTTCTTTAACTCTTCAATAATATTAAATACGGCAGGACAAACCTCAGTATTTTTCAATGTTAGCTGTGTTAATTGAATAAACTTTTTTCTATTGGTATGCGGATATTCACTACAAGCCTTAGGTCTGACATCATAAATAAAACAGGTATTATCGGTTTTGTCTAAAAAAGTACAAGGTGCTTGTTGCAAGACCATAAAATCATCTTCGTCACGTTGCAGATAGATAGAGATGAACTGTTGTTCTTTCATTTTTAGTGACTTAGAAATACGAAAAATATCTTTATCCGTAAAAATAGGGCTGGTAGTTTTACAACAATTAGCACAAGTTAAACAGTCAGTTTTAGAAAACTCATCATCATGCAGTTCTTGCATTAAAACATCTAACCGTTTTGGTGATTTCTTTCTGAGTTTGGCAAAATATTTCTGATTAACTACCTTCTTCTCTTTAAATAATTCTGATAAATTTTCTAATATAGCTCTCATTTAAACTAATCAAACCAAAATGTTAATGCTTTTATTTTTGCCAAATCAGGTATTTGTGCTAAACTGATTTTTTGAGTACCAAAATCATTGACTCCTAATTCTTTTTTAGTTATCGTTATAGTAGCATTTAATTCATCTACAAATAAAACTGCATTGTTAAATGTAGATTCTACTTTATCAACAGTATAATTTCCTGAGATATCTTTAAATGTGGAAGACAAGCCCAAACCCTTAATCGTTTTATATTTTTTACCAAATACCTGAATGCTTTCAATAGTTGAGGTTGAATCTTGTTGTTCTTTAGGAATAATAGTAAATATATGCCCACCATCTTTCGTATACACTAAATATTCATCATAAGACGAATCAGCAAAATCACCTTCACCTAAATGTGAAACCAAAGAATCTTTTTCAAAAATTGATTTCAACTCATACACCTCAGTAGTTGAGGTTATTTTACCAACTTGTTCTTTTGCTAAAAGGTAATTATTTTCTTTTTTGCACTGTATCATTAAAGTAGTCAACAATACTGTAACTAACACTTTTCTCATTCCCTAATTTATTAAATTAACGCATAATTTTTTTTAATACTCCCAAAACTCCTCTAATAAAAGTTGCACTTGTGACTACTTTTAATATGGGATTCATTCTTGTACTTCTTCTACCTGAGCTTCTTTTTGTTGTTTTAGCTGCTTCTTTTTTCTTCTTCTCTTCGGCTTCAGTTTTATGAGCTCTGTCTATTTTTCCGTTTAAAATTTCATAAGCACTTTCTCTATCAATCTCTTCATTATATTTCTTTGCCAATTTAGATTCTGATATTAAATCAGACAATTCATCTTTCGACAATATATCCATTCTGCTCATCGGTGCTCTCAACATAGTTCTTGCCAAAGGAGTCGGAATTCCTTTTTCGTTCAAACAAGACACCAAGGCTTCACCAATGCCAAGCTGGGTTAACACTTCAGCGGTATCGTAGTATTCAGAATCCGGATAATTTTCAGCAGTTAACTTGATTGCCTTTCTATCATTTGCAGTAAATGCACGTAAAGCATGTTGTATTTTCAATCCTAATTGAGATAATACATCTGAAGGCACATCTTTAGGGTTTTGCGTTACAAAATAGATACCAATACCTTTAGATCGTATCAACTTAACAATACTTTCAATCTGATTTAATAATGCTTTTGAAGCTTCATTAAAAATTAAATGTGCTTCATCAATAAATAATATAAGTTCCGGTCTTCCTGAATCTCCTTGTTCAGGAAATGTTGCATAGATCTCAGCCAACAATTGTAGCATGAATGTTGAAAACAACTTAGGTTTATCTTGAATATCAGTTAAACGTAATACTGATATTAATCCTCTGCCATTTTCATCAATCCTCGTTAGATCTTCTACTTCAAAAGAACGTTCACCAAAAAACAAATCACCCCCTTGCTGCTCAATCTCTACTATTTTACGTAAAATTGATCCTGTTGAAGATGTTGATATTCTTCCATATTCTGTTTCTAATTCTTTTTTCCCTTCTTGCGTTGCGTATTGTAATACTTTTTTAAAATCTTTTAAATCTAATAAGGGTAATTTATTATCATCACAGTACTTAAATAACACAGCAACTATTCCGCTTTGGGTTTCAGATAAATCTAAAATTCTAGATAAAAGTACCGGACCAAATTCAGAAACAGTTGCTCTTAAACGTGTGCCATCTTGCTCTGAGATCGTTAAAATCTCTACAGGATATTTTTTAGCATCAAATGGAAGCCCTATTTTTTCATGACGTTCATCAATTTTAGGATGTCCGGGACTTGCTTTCGCCAAACCACTTAAATCTCCTTTAACATCCATCAACAATACTGGAATACCTTTTTCAGAAAGGTTTTCAGCCAATACCTGTAATGTTTTAGTTTTACCGGTTCCTGTTGCTCCGGCAATTAAGCCATGCCTGTTTAATGTTTTTAACGGTATATTTACAAATGCTTCTGTTACGGTTTCTTCACCTAACATAGCAGCACCTAGCGTTATATAATCGCCTTTGGTTTTGTAACCTTCGTTTATAGTTTTAAAAAAAGTTTCCTTTTTGCTCATCAGAAAAAATATTATGTTTCAGTTTATAAAAGTAAGATTAAATATACCAAATCAAAAATTGATGCTAATTTATTATAAAGGATTATTAAAATTACTTATTGATTAGTTCAAGAATGCTTATTTTATACCTTTGCTTAAATCTTCTAAATTTATATTATCATGAAAAATATTTTAAAATTGATTCTTAGTTTATTTATAATTATCAATACATCGTGTACAACCCATCACAAAACGGAAATTGAATTTTTAAAATCTAAAGAAGAAAAGAAAAAAGAGTTGCCTTTTTCTGATGCAGTAAAAGTTGGAGATATCTTATTTTTAGCCGGACAAATTGGTATGGATCATTCTGTAAGGAAATTAGTTGATGGAGGTATTAAAGCCGAAACCACTCAGGTTTTAGAAAATATTAAAGCTGTCTTAGAAGCCAATGGGTCTGACTTAAACCACGTAGTAAAGTGTACTGTTATTTTAGCTGATATTAATGATTTTGCTGCTATGAATGAAGTATATAAAACCTATTTTAAGGATAATTTTCCGGCAAGAACTACATTTGCAGCAAATTTAGTTGCAGGCGCTAAAATTGAAATTGAAGCTGTTGCTGTGATTGAATAATATGGACAAAGAAACTCAAGAATTGATTAATAAAGGAAAGATGCTTCCGTTAATGGAAGAATTCTATACTATTCAAGGTGAAGGTTTTCATACCGGTACAGCGGCTTATTTTATTAGAATTGGTGGTTGTGATGTAGGATGTCATTGGTGTGATGTTAAAGAAAGTTGGAATGCTGAATTGCATCCTGCCACAGCCTCTGATAGTATTATAGAAAATGCAAGCAAATTTGGAAATACTGTTGTGGTTACCGGTGGTGAGCCACTAATGTGGAATATGAATTATCTAACACACCATCTGCAAAATAATACTATTAAAACGCATATTGAAACTTCAGGTGCTTATCCCTTAACTGGTTCTTGGAATTGGATTTGCCTTTCTCCTAAAAAAAATAAATTGCCTCTAAACGAAATTTACACTGTAGCTGATGAGCTAAAAATAATAATTTACAACAAAAATGATTTTAAATTCGCTGAAGAGCAAGCTACAAAAGTAAATGGAAATTGTGTGCTGTTTCTACAACCCGAATGGAGTAATCAAGAAAAAATGACACCTTTAATAATTGATTATGTAATGCAAAATCCTAAATGGAAAATATCATTACAAACTCATAAATACCTAAATATTCCTTAAGGAAGTAATTCTCTGCATGGCAATACTATGCACTCTTTCAAACTGTACTTTTAAACCCATATCGCTATTGTCAAATTCAATAGCATCATCAGCTTTTATTAATGGAGAATCTTTTCTAGTAGAATCTATCAAATCTCTTTGCTGTACGTTTTCCAATACTTCTTGGTAGTTAATTTTATGCCCTTTATCTAATAGTTCTTTATAACGTCGAGTAGCTCTTTTTTCTGGTGAAGCCGTCATAAATAATTTTAATTCAGCGTCTGGAAAAACAACGGTACCAATATCTCTTCCGTCCATTACCAATCCTTTGTCAATTCCCATTTTCTGTTGTTGCTCTACTAATTTCTTACGAACTGCAGAAATTGCAGAAACTTTACTAACCAGTCGAGAAACTTCAATAGTTCTAATTTCATTTTCTACATTCCGATCATTCAAATACATTTCAGCCTCGACATTATTTGGAGTTAATTTATCGTTGTATTTAAATTTCAAATTAATTTGAGGTAAACTTTCAATAAGACCATCCTCAAATAAAAAATCTCTGGCTACATAACCTTTTTCCATAGCATAAAAAGTTACCGTTCTATACATAGCACCGGTATCAACATAAAGATAGCCTAACTTTTTAGCCAATTCTTTGGCAATAGTACTCTTCCCTGTTGATGAAAAACCGTCTATGGCAATAATTATTTTTTTGCTTCCTTTCAAGGTATTATGAATTAAAATGTTCTTTTAGATAAATTTATGTTCAATGTAAATGTATTCGTATTTGAAGCAGGGTGAAACTTTGTAAATGCATAATTCAATTTTAATTTACCCATTTTTAAACCAAATCCTGCTGTAAATCCGGCAAAAGTTCTACTTTCAGTCAGTCTTAGTTCTCTAGCTCTTCTAAAATTATATCCCAATCTTAGGTTAAACCCCTTGTCGGGAAAAAATTCTGCTCCAACTACTATATGTCTAAATGCATTACCGATAAATGAGATGTCGGCATTAGAAGTATCACCCCCAATAGTGGTTTGACTATCAGAAGGATTCTTTACAGAAACATTCCATTGTTGCAAATTATTAATAGTTACATGCCATTGCAATGGTACATTTTCTAGTTTATAGGATGCTCCAACTGCAATCTCCAAAGGTAATGATTCTTTTACTTCATCAAATGCGCTAATTTGATATCCAACATTTCTTACTACAACAGTAAAAACGTATGGTTTCAAATCATCAAAATAGGTCAACCCAAAATCTAAAGCAACACCACTTGATGTAAAATTTTCTATACTAGAACTAATGAATTTTAAATTTGCTCCTGTATAAAAATCGCTTTTAGGAATTCTATAGGCATAACCAATAGAAAATGCCAAGTCTCTAGCTTTAAAAGTTCCGGTTTCAACGCCATTCTCGTCTGCTGCAATAAATTTACCATAATCTACATAGGTAATTCCGGTATGTAAGGTACCAAATCTTCTATTTATTAAATGTGCAAATGATAAAGAACCATAGCTAATATCTGCCAAAAAATCGACATAACTAACAGATGCCTGATTATCAATTTCTTTATTTATCGTTGACGGATTCCATAGCGGTTGATTAATATCATCATATAAAGTCAATACTTCTCCCCCTAAAGCTGCTTGACGCGCAGAAGTTGTTACGTTCAAGAAATTAAATATTCGTTCACCACCTACTTGTGAAAAAGTAGGTATTGAAAAGAGTAAAATGGTTATGAATATTATAGTTCTCATACAAATCACAAAGAAAGTAGAAATATAAACTATAACGTAATTATTTAAGGATATTTTATAATTTTTTACTTTAAAAAATCAATGTTAGTTATCTGTACAATACAAATGAGATTATTTGTTGTTTAAAAAAACAATATTATATATCTACATAACACAAATGGTAGTTTCTGACAAAAGAATAGGGCGCAAAAAAAAGTAATTTAATTCTCTATATATGCGCGTTGTGCATTTTGATGAAATTTCGTCAATTCGAGTGAATTTTTTGCCTATTTTGGCATAAAAATTAGCATCGAGAATAGAAATTTCTTATTAAGAATGGTTCTCGATACAATTTTTTATCAAAAATCACTCGAACTGATATTGAGATAAACCTAAAAACTCAAAATGCACAATGGGTTCTATATATATTTGTGGTTAAAAAAAACAATATTTAGATCTCTTCACAGCAAAAAGGGCAGTATTTGTATTATAAAAAGTTACAAATACTGCCCTTTTTGCTACCACCATTATGGTGTGAAATTTATTCAAACAAAAAATCAATGAATATTGCTTTTAGTATAAAAGCATATAATGAATTGATCTCGTGCTTGACACGGGAACTATTTGTGAATATAATATCTGTTTATTAAACAAAAAAAGTTTTAATTCTAATAAGAATCAAGACTTTCTAAAAAGAAAGGTGTTTGAGGGGTTTCAATAGGTCTGGCTGACCTATTACCCGAAAAGCGAGTCGTTGCAAGGGCTAAGGAATTGTCTTTCTTTTAAACCTTCATTAAGTTACGAGCATAAAAAAACCCCAAGATTACTCTTGAGGTTTAAAAGAAAGGCAACGACTTACTCTCCCACCTATTGGCAGTACCATCAGCGCTGATAGGCTTAACTTCTCTGTTCGGAATGGGAAGAGGTGAGCCCTATCGCTATAATCACCTTAAACTGTTAAAGGTTGTGTCCTATCGAGACACCTGTCCGCCTTTGGCGGAATCACCTTAAGTCATTTCAGTCTTCAGTTTTCAGTCATTCAGTCTTCAGTCAATAAATGACTGCCAACTTGTAGACTGTTTACTGCCAACTGTATAAAAATTGACACATTAAAACAACAATATCACATTTTGATAAAAAAATAGAAAATAGATACTGAAATAAGTTCTCAGTATTTAAAAAAGAGTTTACACCTCCCCTCAGTTGTGAATCAACACTCTCCCTCTTTTGGAGGGGGCTGGGGGGAGGACATACATAAGCCTATGGGTTATTAGTACTACTCGGCTATGACATTACTGCCTTTACACCTATAGCCTATCAACGTGGTAGTCTTCCACGACCCTTAAAAGAAATCTCATCTTGTGGTGGGTTTCGCGCTTATATGCTTTCAGCGCTTATCCCTTCCCGAC
>JAKISU010000137.1 GCA_021648445.1 Flavobacteriaceae bacterium | reverse complement strand
TAATTTCTCAAGTCGGTAATGCTCTGAAAATAAAGATATTGATCCAGATGTTTTGTATTTATTCATAATGACAATATGCAATTAATTATTTGATATTCAAAGAATTAATTCAAGAGGTTGCCTTTAGCTACATTTTTAATGGGTACAAAACGACTATATGATTATGTAGATGATAACCCATTTATTGAAATGAGAGGTGCTGATTATGTTAATGATATAGTAAATATTCGTAAAAACCCTAAAATGGTAGCTATAAATTCTGCTATAGAGGTAGATTTAACTGGGCAGGTGTGTGCCGATTCTATCGGATCAAGAATGTATTCAGGTGTTGGTGGTCAAATGGATTTTATTCGTGGAGCCTCTTTAAGCGAAGGCGGTAAGGCCATCATAGCTTTACCTTCAACAACAAAAAAAGGAATTAATAGAATTGTACCATTTTTAAAACAAGGTGCAGGTGTGGTAACAACCAGAGCACATGTACATTATATAGTTACTGAATACGGAGTGGCTAATTTATATGGAAAAACATTAAAGCAACGGGCTAAAGCGTTGATTAATATTGCTCACCCTAATTATAGAGAGCAATTAGAAAAGGATTGTTTTAGGTTACAATAAATTTAAAAACGCCAAAAACTTTTTTTTTTCTTTATAGAAATATCAGCTTTGGGGTTATCTTTAACGATTTTATAAATTTCTCCCCAAGCTAATAAGCCACCAATATTTCTATCATCAATAAAAAGATCGGCATTAATTTTTCTACTTACCTTACCCTCAAACTTTTCTTCAGGATAGTTTTTATTTACAGCATAAAATTCTACTCCTTTTTTAGCGCAAAAATCAACTGCTTCTTGTAATTTATTGCCATGTCTGTAGGTCCAAAGGATAAGTCGATGACCATCTTTATTGAGTTCTTTAAGCGTTTCAATGGCAAAAAGCATAGGGTTTCCTATTGCAGGGTAGGCGTCTTCAACTATAGTTCCGTCAAAATCAACAGCAATTATTAAATGGTCTTTAGGCAGCATTTTTCGGTATTAAAATTTGTGCAAATTTAATGTATTATCTATTACTGTAGTAATAAACTTAACTTTTATCATAAGAATGCTTGTAAGCTTTACCACTGACAATTTTTAATATATCTTTCTCAAGATTTTTTCTTGGAATTTCAACATAACGTCCAATCTCTTGGTCATTTTTGTAAAAAATAAAAGTTGGTGTACGAATAATATTATACCCCTCTTGTAAATTTTCAGGGGTCTTTTTAGCTCTGTTAAGGGCAATCACTTCTAGATTTTTTGTATCAAAATTTATGGCTTCTAAGATTTTGTATAGATGTGGAACTTCGCGTTTACTATCATGACACCAAACCGACATAAAAACTTTTATTTTAAAATCTTTTGAATACTTTTTTAGTTTTTTAATGGTTCTTTTATCTAACTTATAGTCTTTATAAGTTGGATTGAACCATTCGCTATAAGGTTGTTGTTTAAAATCTTCTTTAACCTTTACACCTACTTGATCTACTCTATTTTGTGTAATGGTTTCTTTAGCCTGAGCATAAATGCTAAGTTGAAATAAAATTATAAATAAGATAAATATGAGTTTCTTCATTATGTTTTAGATTAAAGATTCTTCAGTCATTATAGCAGGTTTTTCTATACCAATTAACTTTAATATAGTAGGCGCTATATTCGCCAAAACACCGCTCTTAATTGATTTTATATCTTTATCAACCATAATTAATGGTACAGGGTTGGTAGTATGCGCTGTATTTGGTGACCCATCTTCATTTATCATGGTCTCACTATTACCATGATCGGCTATGATAATACAAGTGTAATTGTTTTTTTGAGCTGAGGTAACAACTTCTTTTAAACATGAATCAACAGTTTCAGCAGCTTTTATGGCTGCTTCCATAATACCTGTATGCCCAACCATATCAGTATTTGCAAAATTTAAACAAATAAAATTTGCTTCTTGTTTGTTAAGTTCAGGTACAATTGCATCAGTAATATCATTTGCACTCATTTCTGGTTGTAAGTCATAAGTTGCTACTTTAGGTGAAGGACACATAATACGATTTTCTCCTTTAAATTCAGCTTCTCTTCCTCCTGAAAAGAAAAAAGTAACATGAGGATATTTTTCAGTTTCAGCTATTCTGATTTGTTTTTTTTGATGTTTTTCTAAAATTTCTCCTAAGGTATTGCTCAGATCTTCTTTCGGATAAATTACGTTTATGTTTTTAAAAGTATCATCGTAATTAGTCATGGTAACATAATGCAAATTCAATTTATGCATGTTAAACTCGTGAAAATCTTGTTGAGAAAGAACTTGAGTCAATTGGCGACCTCTGTCAGTTCTAAAATTAAAAAATATAACCACATCATCATTTTTAATAGTTGATATAGGCTTGTCTTGATTGTCTACTAATACTATTGGTTTGATAAATTCATCTGAAATACCATCATTATAACTTTCTTGAATAGCTTCGCTAGCATTCTTGGCTTTTTTCCCGACACCATTAACCAGTAAGTCGTAAGCTAGTTTAACACGTTCCCAACGTTTGTCTCTATCCATTGCATAATATCTACCAATTATAGAAGCTAACTTTGAATTGTGATTCATTAAATATTTTTCTAAATCGGTGATAAGTTCTTTGCCAGATTTAGGGTCTACATCTCTACCATCAGTAAACGCATGAACATAACTATTTACACCCGCTTCATTGGCTGCTTTTACCAAACCTTTGAGGTGGTTTATATGTGAATGTACACCACCGTCAGAAACCAATCCTAAAAAATGTATATTCTTTTGATGCTCTTTAACGTAGTGAAAAGCATTTTTTAGAGTGGACACTTCAGTTATACTTTTATCAGACACCGCTTTATTTATTTTAACTAAATTTTGATAAACAATACGTCCGGCACCTAAATTCATATGACCTACTTCGCTATTACCCATTTGCCCTTCTGGCAAACCTACATGTAGCCCATCAGTTCTTAACTGTGCATGAGGATACTTTTGGTAAAGCGAATTTATAAAAGGAGTGTTTGCTTTAGCTATAGCAGAAATTTCAGGGTTTTGAGTGATTCCCCATCCGTCGAGAATTATTAAAATTACTTTCTTATTCATTAATAAAGAATTTGGAGTAGTAAAATTAACATTTTTTAAGATATTTAATAGAATTGTTATTAAGAAGTTAAACTTAGTTAATGTATGTTAAAGTACGTAACAAATGTTACAAAACAATCGTCTCTTAATTATATAACATTTAAACTTCAATATTATGAAAAATTTATTTTTAATTACAGCTTTAGTAATAAGCTTGGCTGTAAATGCAAAACCTATTATGACCAATTCAACATTAGATAATTTAACTATTGCTTCAGTGGTTACAGAAACTGATACTTTTTGTACACTTATAAAACAAGGTAATTTAGAAGCTGTAAAAGATATGATTAAAGCCGGAGCAGATGTAAATAAAAAATCAATAGGAATGACCCCTTTAATGTATGCAGCCAGACAGAACCGAGTTGAAATTGTAAAATTACTAATTGCTAATGGCGCTGAATTAAAGGTGAAATCTAACAAAGGATTTACGGCATTAAAATACGCTGAAATGTCTAAAGCACATGAGACAGCTCAAATAATTTCTGATGAATTAAAAGATTTAAAAGCAAAAAAGAAAAATAAAAGATCAGTTTAATTACAATTTAGATAAACTGTATTGTTGTGTGTGCAGTCGAAAAAGGGTCTTTATAGTTTTTCGACTGTACTCAAACAAACTGATATGAAATGTTGCTTTTCAGATAACCTTTTAAAATTTCAAATAATAAAATAAAATAAACAAAACTAATGTAGTAGCAATACTTACAGTTAAAGTAATAACCTGAGTTCTTTTATTTTCTTTTTGTATCCTTTCTCTAATCGCTTTTAACTGTTGAGGAGTCGCTTTTTTCTCTATTTTACCTCCATCTTTATATTTTACATTTTCATACTTTTTTAGCTTATCAAACATGCTAACTCTAGAACGTTTGTTGTTCTTTAAACTAGTTATCATTGCCGAAACAGAACCTCCGAAACCCATAATAATTGATTTTGACCTACCTTGTCCCTCCAAAGGCGGGATAAGTGGAAGGCAGATTAATGAATATAACAGTAAGTAAATAGATAAACTGTATGCTTAATATGTAGTAAAAAAACAGAAAATGTTACAATGAAGAGTTATTTACGATACTTTTGTATGGCTTCTCTAATTTTTTCTATCCTGTTTTCCGGGTCAGGATGTGTACTTTGAAATTCAGGGGTTCTGTTCGGACCACCAGCAGCTTTCAAAATTTTCATAACACCGATCATTTCTTCGGGTTGATAACCGGCATCAATCATAAATTTTACACCTAAATCATCACTTTCTAGCTCATCGCCTCTCCCATATTTCATGTTTATAACATTGGCAATCATAGTTGCCATTTGCCCGGCACCACCATCGGCACCTACCATAACACCCGAAATAATACCTTGAGTTAAACCCTGTTTTGCCATTCGTTCTGCAGAATGGCGTCCAATCACATGACCAATTTCATGACCTAAAACACCAGCCAATTGATCTTCATTTTCTAATTTAGCATACAAAGCATAGGTAATAAAAATTTGCCCACCGGGTAAAGCAAAAGCATTGATAGTTTCAGGATCTCTTAATAAATGAAAATCATATCTATAAGGTGTTTCTCTGGCAATACTATTATTTACAAGGTCATTACCAATTTTATCAACTAAGTCTTGGGCTTTTTGATCCGGATATAAACCACCATGTTGTTGTGCCATTGTAGGAGCACTTTTTAAGCCTATAGCAATTTCATCATCAGTTGTTAAGGTTATACTTTGCTTTTTCCCTGTATAAGGGTTTGTAGCTCTATTGGAATAATATTTAAATAAGGAGAATAAAACAATACCTGCACCTATAAGTAATCTGATTTTTAACCCACCTCTTCTTCTCATAATCTCGGTTTTTTTTAAGAAAAATATTGCCATAAATATACAACTATTTTTAATTGTCAAATTTAACTTTACACATTGACAATACTAAACTCATTTTGGGTTATGGTATTCAAGCGAACCCCGAGGGTTCGGGGATGCTTTTGTTCTCTAATGAAGTGTTTTTTGAGCAGCATAGCAGGGCTACGATGTGAGGAAAATACAAAATTAGAGGATAAAATGGTGATTTTGCAGCTAATAGTAGAACCCAAGATGAGTTCACTGTTATAAAATACGTAACTTTACAAACCAACTACTATTTTTTGATATGGATTTTGAATCAAATAAAATTATTGCAAGATTACCAAAACATTTGAGGCCTTTCGTTTTACTACAACCATATAATGAATATACTGCTCAAAATCAAGCAGTTTGGCGTTATGTAATGAGGAAAAGTATCGTTTTTTTATCTAAAGTTGCTCATAAATCGTATTTAGAAGGGCTAAAGCAAACAGGAATTTCTGTTGAAGAAATCCCTAGAATGCAAGGCATGAATAGAATATTAAAAGAGATAGGTTGGGCTGCTGTTTCAGTTGACGGATTTATTCCTCCCAATGCTTTTATGGAATTTCAGGCTTATAATACATTGGTTATTGCTGCCGATATTAGAACTATAGATCATATTGAATATACACCTGCACCCGACATCATACATGAAGCTGCCGGGCATGCGCCTATCATTGCAAGTCCTGAATATGCTGAATATTTAAGACGCTTTGGAGAAATAGGAAGTAAGGCAATTTCATCTGCCAAAGATTACGAGTTATATGAAGCGATTCGTCATTTATCTATTATTAAAGAAAATCCGAATACTTCTAAAATAAATATCGTTAAAGCAGAGGAAAAAGTCGCTGAAATTGCTGCTGAAATGGGAGAGCCAAGCGAAATGGCAAAAATTAGAAATTTACATTGGTGGACAGTTGAATACGGATTGATAGGAACACTCGAAGATCCTAAAATTTATGGAGCAGGTTTATTGTCTTCAATTGGCGAAAGTGAGTGGTGTATGAGTGATGAAGTTAAAAAAATACCGTATTCTATTATTGCTGCTGATACTGATTTTGATATTACAAAGCCTCAACCTCAATTATTTGTAACGCCTAATTTTGCTCATTTAAGTTTAGTTTTGGAAGAGTTTGCCAATACAATGGCATTGCGAAAAGGCGGATTAAAAGGAATTGAAAAATTAATTGACTCTAAAAATTTAGGAACCATTTTATTGAGTACCGGAATTCAAGTTTCAGGAAAATTCACAAATGTAATTGCGATTGATAGTTTAAAAACAATCTATTTTCAAACAAATGGCCCTACAGCATTAGCTTATAAAAACAAAGAATTAATAGGGCATCATAAAGAGTATCATGCAGATGGATTTGGATCACCGGTTGGGAAGCTAAAAGGAATCAATATTGCTATAGAAGATATGTCTCCCACTGACCTGGAAGCTTATGGACTTTATGAAGGAAAAACGGTAGTTCTAAATTTTGAAGGAGGTATACGTGTTGAAGGAGAAATTATTACAGGAAAACGAAACTTAAAAGGTAAAATCATTCTAATTTCTTTTAAAAATTGTACAGTTAAACATAATGATACCATTTTATTCCATCCAGATTGGGGTACTTATGATATGGCGGTTGGTAAAGAGGTAATTTCAGTATATTCAGGGATTGCCGATCCTGAAAATTATGGACTCGTTTTTGAGGTTCCAAAAGAAAAAACACATAAAATCAAATATTCAGAAAGTGATATAAAACTGCATAAATTGTATCAGGAAGTTCGAGATATTAGAGAAAGTGATAGTTTAGATGATAGTAGTTTAGAGCGTATTTTTAATATGATTTCTAATGAGTATCCTAATGATTGGTTATTGCCATTAGAAATATATGAGTTGACTTATAAACAAGATACCCAATTAAAAGAGACAGTACAAAAATATTTAGAAAATTTGATAGCTAAAAAAGACAATGCGAATCTTATTAAAGATGGTTTAAAGTTACTTGAACTCGAATTAGAAAGAACAGGTTAAAAATCTTTTACAAACTTTAATAGTAATTAAATATATAAATGCATTACTTATTTGAAATAAAAACTTTAACATTATTAGTTGGAATGTTTTTGTTGTCTTGTAATAAAGAATCAACACCTTTCAATGAAGAGAATATTGAAAAAAAAAAATTTATCTCATCTTTTGAATCTGTTGATGATTTTTCAGGATTCTATCTCACACCCCAAGCATATAAGAATACTACTTATCACGAACTGTCAAATTCAATTGTGCGTAGTGGAGAATATGCTCATAAAGCTTGGATAACTGGAGCCAACCTTCCTTCAACAAATGTTATTAATAATAATCATAGAGGCTATCCAACGGTTCAATTTCAAAAAACTCCCAGTGGAGTATTTAAGTCTCCTTGCTATGTTACTTTATGGGTTTGGTTAGATATAGATTTACAAGAGCATACATCAGGAGGTGAAGATGATTGGTTTAGTTTTGCCACTTTTACGGGTGATATATCAGATAATTGGGAAAGATCTGTACTTGTTAATTTAGACCCAAATGGTTTTGTGCATTTAATGCACACTACAGGTCAAAATGAAAATGATTATATCTTTCAAACAACAAGTATTACATTTCCTCAAAAAGAATGGGTAGAATTAAAAATGTATTTAGATTTTAGTGAAAATGGATATATTAAAGTATGGCAGAATGAGAAATTAGTTTCACATGCAAATGTAAAAAATGTTAAAAATCAACTATCACAAGCTCATTTCGGGCTTTACTGTTCACCGCAATTAGAATCAGGAACTGTTTATAATGATGATTTAACTATAATTGAGGTTGATAGAGAGTAAATTTTAATCGAAAAGATTTTGCCTCGGGGTTTCCGATTTACCTCTCTGAGCCTGTACCGAGTCTTTCGACTAAGTTTATCCTGAGCGAAGACGAAGGGCTCAAGACAGGCTATAGCCGAGGTAGAGAGGTCGTAATCGCTAAATGCGATTACGGGTGAGGTAAAATGCAGTTCTCAGTTTTAAATCATCTAATTAAATATAGGTGGGTTCTAAAAATTGATTTTTTTTTAGTTTTCTCAAAAAACAAGAGCCCTTTTTTATTTTTTTGAGAAAAATTACATTTCAAATGTAGAAAAAATTTGTTGGATTCAATAATAAGTATTGAAATTTTATCTATTTATCTATCTG
>JAKISU010000136.1 GCA_021648445.1 Flavobacteriaceae bacterium | reverse complement strand
GTTTAATCCAGACTATTTAACTAAAAATAAAGAAGAGTATTTATTAAAAAAACTAAAACAATTAAAAAAGGACAAAAAACGAACAGAATCTTTATTGCTTGATTATCAAAGTGTAACGTGATTTGTTCTATGATAGAAATGCAGTTAACAATGCAAAATATTGATTGTTAGAACTTTGTCTGTTTGAGCGCAGTCGAGAACTATTTAAAAACCTTTCGACTGCGCTCAAGGAGACATTAAAATTTTCATTTCACATTTAAAATACTGATTATTAGTTTTTTTTTAAAATAGTTATATCGAACTCACGTTAAATAATGTAGCATTTCCACTAAATTTTTCTTAAACCCAATTTTTTCATAAGCTTTAATAGCTCTTGGGTTTTTCTCATAAACAGATAATCTAATTTCAATTATTCCTTTTGTTTTAAACCAGTTAAAAATGGCTTCAAAAATACATTTATTAACTCCTTTTCCTCGGTATTCTTCTTTTACAAAAATGAAGCCAATATAACCTTGTTTTTTTTGAGTGAACTTGCTTTTATTTTGTTTAATTAACCCATAACCACAACCAACAATTTTATTGTCAACAATAGCTACATACATTTCTGCGGTATCAGATGTTATAAATTCAGGGATATCGAAATAGTTTATTTTCTTCTTTTGTTCGAGAGAAGGATCCATTGGGCGCTCTACGTCAATTAATTGCTGTTCAAAATTTAATAAGACGTCTAAATCGTTTAAAGTTGCTTTTCTAATTTTTATATTCATACAATAAAATTTTTATCAAATCTATTTACTTTTATTTAGAATTAACCAGTTGTGCATTTTGACGAAATTTCGTCAATTGACATTGAGATAAACCTAAAAATTCAAAATGCACAACTGGTAGAGTTATAAAAAATATCACGTTAAAATAATAACAATTAATTTTTTTTCGTTTAATTTTTTTGTGGATGTAAATTATTTATTTCCATTTGACTAAATTTACACACCAATTGTAAAAATAAATGAACTTTACCGGATTAAAAAAGAAGACTGCAATTCAATTTTATGAAAAGCAATTAAAAAAATTAAAAAAGAATAGTACTAATGTACCTGAAAGAATTAAAACTATAGGTGTTTTAGCTGACTCTAGATTGTTTGGAAGCTATGATATTTCAAGAAATTTGAGCCAGAAATTAAATTTACCTCATAAGAAATTTGAAATAATCATTTTTGAAAATTTAAAAGACGACTTTGTTACACAACACTATAATACATTTTCTGAAAAAGATTTCGGGATGTATGGAAAAATAAAAACAAAAAGTGTGAAGGGCTTTGTTGATACTGATTATGATTTGCTTATTAATTATTGTAACCTTGATAGTGTTTTTGCAAATATTGTTGCTGTACAATCAAAAGCTAAATTCAAAGTTGGTTTTGCAGATGAAAAATTAGAAGATCTATATGATTTTATGATTGTTATTGAAGGTAATAGAATAGATATTTTTAATGATGAGTTGGCAAAATATTTACAGATTTTAGAGTTAATTTAATGATCAAATAGAATTAAACAAGCAAATGAAACGAGCATGCTAAAAGTTTATCACCCAAGGAAATGATTAATAGCGAACTGCATGTGACCATGTAAAAAACAATGAATATAAACACATGAAAGAATTTATAGGTACGGGTGTAGCATTGATTACACCTTTTACTAATGATAATAAAGTTGATTTTAAAGCTTTAGAGCGTTTAGTAAATTATCAAATTGATAATGGTATTGATTATCTGGTAGTACAAGGTACAACAGGAGAACCTGCAACTCTTACTGCAAAAGAAAGAGAACAAGTTAGAGAAACTATTGTAGCTGTTAATAATGGAAAATTGCCTTTGGTATTAGGTATTGGAGGAAATAATACACAGGGAATAGTAGACGAAATAAAAACAACAGACTTATATGCTTTTGATGCTATTTTATCAGTAGCACCTTATTATAACAAACCAACCCAAGAAGGGTTCTATCAACATTTCAAAGCTATATCTGAAGCATGCCCTAAACCGATTATACTTTATAATGTACCGGGAAGAACGGCTAAGAATGTAACGCCTGAAACGGTTCTTAGATTGGCATCTGATTTTAGTAATATCATTGCTGTTAAAGAAGCAGGTAATGATGTACATCAATATTTAAAATTGATAAAAAATAAACCTGAAGATTTTTTGATTATTTCCGGAGATGATGATCTGGTTCTCGGAGTTGTATTAGCTGGAGGAGCAGGGGTTATATCGGTTATCGGACAAGCATTTCCAAAAGAATTTTCAAACATGATTCAATTAGGAATTGAAGGTAAAGCCAAACAAGCATATCAAATTCATTATAAACTAATGGATTGTATCAGTTTAATTTTTGAAGAAAATAATCCGGCAGGCATTAAAGCCTTACTTAAAAAACTAAAGATTTGTGAGCCTTTTGTTAGACTGCCTTTAGTAGAAGCTAGTAAACAATCACGAGAAAAAATAAATGACTTTATAGATACTTATTGAGCGTATTTATTATAATTTATTATCAAGTTAAAGGTTAAAACCCTGCAATTTCATTGCAGTTACTTTAGTTTCTATAAACTTTATTTTCATACAAAAGACATTGAAAAGAGTTCTTACAGACGTTAAAAAGAAGAATTTCATTCTTCCATTAAAACTATGGATTTTCAATCCATAGTGGTTTATTTTATCAATCAACACAGTTGGAAGTATTAACAAATTTTTAGTAAACTTTTCAATTATACTATTAAAAGTAGTGCTATTTTTGCAACTTTACTATCCATATTTTATTCAAGAATAATTTTTCAATATTTTAGATAGAGGTTTTTAAGTTATGAATTATTAGAACCCACCTTAAGATAGTAACTTTAGAAAAAAATAGTTTTATTAATCCGTTTTAAATAAGTAATTTTGCAAAATGCAAAAAATGAAGAGACTTAGTGTTTTATTTTTAGTAATCATTTTATTTTCAGCTTGTAGTGAGTATCAAAAGGTTTTAAACAAAGGTGCTACTGAAGATCAATATAAAATGGGAACTAAATTGTATGAAGAAGGTAAGTATAATAAAGCAATTCAATTGTTTGAAAAGGTAACTCCTAAATATCAGCGTAAACCTCAAATGGAACGTATACAGTATATGGTAGCTGAATCTAATTATAAAACTAAGAATTATGATTTAGCATCATATTATTTTAATAGATTTATTGGAAATTACCCAAATAGCTCTAAAATAGAAGAAGCATCCTATCTAGCTGCTCATAGTTATTATCTAGCAGCACCTAAGTCAACTTTAGATCAGGCTGACACTCAAAAAGCATTGACTGCCTTTCAAGGGTTTATTGATAAATACCCTGAATCTGATAAGATAGCTGAAGCAAATAAATTTTATGATGAACTTTCTAAAAGGTTAGAGAAAAAAGCTTTTGACAATGCAAAACATTATTATAAAACTGAAAATTACAGAGCAGCAATTGTTGCATTAGATATTTTTTTAGAAGATAATTTTGGAACCGTATATAAAGAAGAAGCTTTGTCATATAAATTTTTAGCATCTTATGAATTAGGTATGAGGAGTATCTTTACTAAGAAAGAGGAAAGGTTGAATGATGCGCTTTCTACTTATAATAAATTTCAAAAAAGATTTCCTGACTCAAAAAAAACAAAAGAAATTGAAAATTTATTTGAAAATTTGAATAAAGAATTAAAATTACATAAAGAACAACAAGCAAAATATAAAACTAATGGATTATAAAAACTCTGAAGCACCGTTAACTACGGTTACTTACGATAAAACTAAAATTGAAGAACCTACTCATAATATTTATGAGTCTATCTCAATTATGGCTAAAAGAGCAATTCAAATTAATGAAGATTTAAAAAAAGAATTAATTGATAAGCTAGAAGAATTTGCCACACATAATGACAGTTTAGAAGAAATTTTTGAAAATAAAGAACAGATTGAGGTTTCTCGTTTTTATGAAAAATTACCAAAATCAACAGCCATTGCAATTGAAGAATGGCTTGAAGGTAAAATTTATAGTAGAAAACCTGAAACTACTGACGATAACGAATAATGTCAGTTATAAGCGGTAAAAATATCATTCTTGGCGTTACTGCCGGAATTGCTGCTTATAAAGCAACTTATTTAGTAAGATTATTTATAAAAGCAGGAGCCAACGTAAAGGTTATAATGACTCCTGCTTCTAAAGATTTTGTAACACCACTAACACTCTCCACACTTTCTAAAAACCCGGTTCATTCAACCTTTTATGATAAAGAAGAAGAGAATGAATTGTGGAATAATCATGTTGATCTGGCAATTTGGGCAGATTATTTTGTGATTGCTCCTGCAACAGCCAATACATTATCTAAAATGGCTAATGGTACTTGTGATAATTTACTATTGGCAACCTATTTATCTGCTAAATGCAAGGTGTATTTTGCCCCTGCAATGGACTTAGATATGTATAAACATCAATCAACTAAGGAAAACCTAGTAAAGCTAGAGAGTTTTGGTAATAGTATGATTCCTGCAGAAAGCGGAGAGTTAGCAAGTGGATTGATGGGTGAAGGTAGAATGGCTGAACCTGAAACGATACTATCATTTATTGAAAACGATATTATCACTGGTTTACCGTTAAGAGGAAAAAAAGTATTACTTACTGCCGGTCCTACTTATGAAGCTATAGATCCTGTCCGTTTTATTGGAAACCACTCCTCTGGTAAAATGGGTTTTGAATTGGCCAAAGAAGCTGCTAATTTAGGTGCTGAAGTAATTTTAATTTCCGGGCCATCCAATGAAGAAGTAGATCATGCATTAATACAAAGAGTAGATGTAATTAGTGCTGAAGAGATGTATCAAGCCGCTCATCAATATTTTAAAGATATAGACATTGCTATTTTAGCAGCCGCTGTGGCAGATTTTAAATCTGCTACTGTTGCATCACAAAAAATTAAGAAAAAAGAAGCGAGTTTAACTATTGAGTTGACTAAAACAAAAGATATTTTAGCATCATTGGGTGAACAGAAACAACAACAATTTTTAGTTGGTTTTGCATTAGAAACTAATAACGAATTAGAAAATGCAAAAAGTAAATTAAGACGTAAAAACTTAGATCTGATCGTTTTGAATTCTTTGCGAGATAAAGGTGCCGGATTTAAAAAAGCAACAAATAAAGTTACTTTAATTGATAAACAAGAAAATATTACTGAATTTGGTTTGAAATCTAAAACCGAAGTTGCTCAAGATATTTTTAATGAAATAATAAAAAGTATACATGCGTAAATTTTTATTCATACTGGTTTTTAGTATCATTTCTCAACTGAACGGTCAAGAGTTGAATTGCTTGGTTATTGTTGATGCAGATCAAGCTCAAAATTCAAATACACAAGTATATAATACGCTACAAAGTTCCATTACTGAATTTATGAATAATACAAGATGGACATCAGGTAATTATAAACCGCAAGAAAAAATTAACTGCGCTATTACATTACTTGTTACTAAACAAATTTCTTCAAATGAGTTTGAGGTAAATATTCAAATACAAGCTTCACGACCGGTATTTAACTCTACATATAAAACACCAATATTTAATTATAGAGACGAAAAAGTGAAAATAATCTATAATGAATACGAACCTTTAATTTATAATGAAACCAATTTTGAGTCTAATTTAATATCGCTATTAACTTTTTATGCATACACTATTTTAGGTATTGATGCTGATACTTTTTCACTCAATGGTGGAGATAAATTTCATAAACAAGCAGAAAATGTTGTCAATCAAGCACAACAAGGAGGATATTCAGGTTGGAATAGAATTGATGGTAATAACACGCGCTATCAGCTGAATGAAAATATATTATCACCAGCTTTTAAAGATTATAGAGAGTTGCTATATACATATCATTTAAAAGGATTAGATATAATGAATGATGATAAAAAGGAAGCAAAAAAGAATATAGAAGCTTCATTAATGAAGCTCCAAAATATTTATAACAGACGTTCTAATGCTTTTTTATTAAGAGTTTTTATGGATGCTAAGTCTGATGAAATAGCAGATATTTTTTCTGACGGACCAAGAACAAATTCAATTAATCTAAAAGAGATGTTGTTAAAAATATATCCTACTTTTAATGCAAAGTGGGAAAAAATTAAAAATTAATTGTTCTTTTATTTATAACAATTTAATTAAGTTTGATGAGTGTTAATCTATAAATCTCCTCCCGAGTACTCGGGATTGCCTCGGGGTTTCCGATTTACCTCTTCCTTGGGAGAGGTCGAAACTGCTTTTTTGCAGTTCAGGGTGAGGTAAAATAAAAAATTTCAAGAGTTTTTTTATTTTGAATAATAATTACAATTAATGTTAGCATCACTTTCCATAAAAAATTATGCTTTAATTGATAGTTTACATGTAAATTTTCATGATGGCTTTTCTACTATTACAGGTGAAACCGGCGCAGGAAAATCAATCCTTTTAGGAGGTTTGGCATTAATTTTAGGAAAGAGAGCAGACTTATCTAGTCTAAAGAATAAAGACAAGAAATGTATTATTGAGGGCGAATTTTTAATTGCCAAGTTCAATTTACAACCCTTTTTTGAAGAACACGATATTGATTTTGAAGAACGAACTATTATCAGAAGAGAAATTTTACCCAATGGGAAATCCAGAGCCTTTATCAATGATACGCCTACCATATTATCAGTATTATCTTTATTAAGTGATAAATTAATTGATGTGCATTCTCAACATCAAACCTTACAACTTGCTGACACTAATTTTCAATTCTTGATTATTGATGCCTTAGCTGAGAATTCAAAGTATCTGAATTCTTATAAAAAAGGATTGATTATCTATAAAAAGTTAAAAAATGAGCTTCAAGATCTCAAGCAGAATCAGCAAGAAGCAACAGATCAACATGATTATAATTCCTTTTTATTAAAAGAATTAGTTGATGCTGATTTTGAATCAGATGAACAACAATTCTTAGAAGATACTTTAGCAAAGCTTAACCATATTGAAGAAATAAAATCATATCTAACAGAAGCACAACAATTGGCTGAAGCCGATGAAATAGGAATCCATAGTTTACTTCACAAATATGTCAACCTTATTGCCAAACTAGATTCTTTTAGTAAAGAATACGAAGTTTTATCAGAAAGAATTAATAGTGTTAAAATTGAATTTGATGACATTGCTAATGAATTAGATAATAGTAATAGAATAGTTAATTACAGTCCGCAGGAAATTGAAAAATATAATAGCAGGCTACAATTACTGTACGATCTATTAAAAAAACATCAAGTAAGTACTATTGATGAGTTACTAGAGCAACAAGAGATATTGACAGCTAAAGTTAGTTCAGTAGAAAATGCTTCTGAAATTATAGAAGCAAAAATAGCTGAAATTTCAACAGTTGAAAATCAGCTTAATAAATTAGCTAATACTGTTAATAGTAATAGAAGTAAAGCAATTCCGATTTTAATAAATCAATTAGAAAGTCTATTGAAAGAATTAGAAATGCCAATGACCTCTTTTAAGATCAATTTGGTTAAAGAAGAAGACTTTTTTACAAATGGTAAAGATGCCTTAGAGTTTTTAATAGCTACTAATAAAGGCAGTAGTTATAAAAGTTTAAAAAAAATAGCTTCAGGCGGTGAAATGTCAAGAATAATGCTTGCTGTAAAATCCATTTTGAGTAACTATTCAAATTTACCTACTATTATTTTTGATGAAATAGATACCGGAGTTTCTGGCGAAGTTTCAAACAAAATAGCTTCTGTAATGTCATCTATGAGTCATAATATGCAAGTGATGGCTATTACACATTTACCGCAAATTGCAGCTAAAGGAAACCATCACTTCAAAGTTTTTAAAACAGAAATAAATAGCCAAACAACTACAGATATAAAATTACTTACTAAATCAGAAAGAATTGATGAGTTGGCTGAAATGTTAAGTGGTAAAAACATAGTTGATTCAGCTATAAGTCATGCGAAGCAACTATTGAACTTATCTTGACTTTTTTCTTTAACCGAGTTCAGAGCATTAAGAGTTATTTTGTTTTCTGAAGAATATGTTTTATAACCTACTGTGTATTTTTTTAATTTTTTTCGTATCTTGGTTGAAATAAATAGGATTCTGAATATTATAGTATAGTACTTAGGGCTTGCTGATTTTCTAAAAAAATCATTTTATATAATTGAATTTCAGTTAGATAGTCTTATTTTTTATTGATTATTTCTTGGGTAAATGCAAAGGTTTTTGTATCTTATCTGCTATAAAC
>JAKISU010000135.1 GCA_021648445.1 Flavobacteriaceae bacterium | reverse complement strand
CAATATGATAATCACATTTATAGATCACATGGCTAAGTTTCTTATATTTGCTCATAATACAAATATAGGCATAGCCCTTAGAACATGACCACCTGCAAAGCAGGTGGTTTTATAAGATGAAATAAAACCTGTAGTCAGAAGCAAGCTCCTTCCCTCCCGATAGCTATCGGGATCAAGGGAAGGTGGTCACGCCTTAGCGTGAGCGGAAGGGTTAAAAAATACTGACATAGCATAAAACCTCTTAACTTAATAACATTGCGAGCACAGTCGAGAGATTATTAATAGTTATAACCTTTAATTTACCCTCTTGAGAGCGACAAAAATCCATTTTATTTTTTTTTGTAACTTGGGGCAACCAATATACCCATTATGATAAAATTCGAATCTCCGCTTGCAGCTTTCCTGCATTGGGAAAAAAACACACCTGAAAAACCCTTTTTACGACAACATATCAATGGTAAGATCATAACCTACACTTTTAAGGAAAGTGGAGATGAAATTAGGCGTATTACCAGTGTTCTAAAATCTTACAACTTGCCCTCACAAAGTAATATTGCATTACTTTCTAAGAATTGTGCACATTGGGTAATGGCAGATTTAGCCATCATTATGTCTGGTCATATTTCCATACCAATTTACCCTACTTTTCAAGCAAATTCTATCCAATATGTATTAGAGCATAGTGAGTCAAAAGCAATAATTATTGGGAAATTAGATGATTTTGAGTCGCAAAAATCTGCAATTCCTGATATTCCGATTATAAGTGTTGAACTCTATGGTATAAATGAAGGTAATACATGGGAAAACCTTATAAATAAAAATGAACCACTACAAGATACTCCCGAACTAGATCCTGCAAATCTTATTACAATTATTTATACTTCAGGTACTACAGGCAAACCTAAAGGTGTAATGCATACAGTAGGTAGCTTTACCAATGCATCAAACACTTTTTTAGAAAATTTAAATCTTCCTGAACATCCAAGGTTTTTCTCCTATCTCCCGCTTTCTCATATAGCTGAAAGAGCAGGTTTAGAAATGGGTGCAATTTTCAGAGGTGCTTCTATGACTTTTTCTGATTCTTTAGCCACTTTTTCGAGTAATTTAGAAGCTACGCAACCACATGTGTTTTTTGCTGTACCAAGAATTTGGGCAAAATTTCAAGAAAAAATATTAATGGGAATGCCCCAAAAGAAATTAAATAACCTGTTAAGGCTTCCTTTCATTGGGTCAATGGTAAAGAAAAAAATCAAGAAAAAATTAGGTCTATCTGAAGCAGTACTTATTTACTCCGGAGCAGCTCCTATTGCATCTAGTCTCCTAAAATGGTTTGATAAATTAGGTATTTCGGTATTGCAAGGTTATGGAATGACAGAAGACTGCATTCTTTCACATAGTAATACTCCAGAAGAAAATAAAATAGGTACAGTTGGTAAAACAGCTCCGGGTGCCATAGCAAAGCTATCTCCTGAAGGAGAGATCTGTATTATGAATGACTGTTTAATGAAAGGTTACTACAAAGAACCTGAACAAACTGCAGAAGCATTTGATGATGAAGGTTATTTAAAAACCGGTGATATTGGTGAGTTTGATCATGATGGTTATTTAACTATTACCGGTCGTGTAAAAGACCAGTTTAAAACTGATAAAGGAAAGTATATTTCTCCGGCTCCAATAGAATTAGAACTTTCAAAATGTCCTGATATTGAGCAAGTATGCATTGTCGGTATGGGAATACCGCAACCTATATTATTGGTAATTCCATCTATTGAAGGTAAAAATAAAAATAAAGAAGAACTTAACACCTGTTTAATAAATGCTATAAAAGAGATAAACCCTACACTAGAAAAGCATGAAAAAATTGCAAAAGCTGTTATAATGAAAGAAGATTGGACTGTTGAAAACGGATTGATAACACCAACGCTAAAAATAAAAAGAAGCCAAGTAGAAAAAATACATATGCCTATGTATAAATCATGGTTTGATTCTGAAGAAAAAGTAATTTATGAATAAACACAGAGTTATGAGTTATGAGTTAGAAATGAATAAAATATAGAATCAGGATATAAGAATCAGGAGATTAAAGTCTTGGTTCCTGTCTCTTGAGTCTTGATTATGAATTAGAAATGAAAAATATAGAATCAGGATACAAGAATCAGGAGATTAAAGTCTTGGTTCCTGTCTCTTGAGTCTTGATTATGAATTAGAAATGAAAAATATAGAATCAGGATACAAGAATCAGGAGATTAAAGTCTTGATTCCTGTCTCTGTCTCTTGAGTCTTGATTCAAAATCTATTATTAATAAATGAAAGCAGTATTATGTAAATCATTCGGTCCAATTGAAAATCTTATTATTGAAGAAACTCCTTCTTTAAAACCAACTAAAGGAGAAGTGATTATCAATGTAAAAGCTTGCGGATTCAATTTCCCTGATACGTTGATCATTCAAGGAAAATATCAATTCAAACCAGACTTTCCGTTTTCACCCGGTGGTGAAATCTCTGGAACTATCAAAGCAGTTGGTGAAGGTGTAACACATCTCAATATCGGCGATAATGTAATGTATGTAGCTGTTTTTGGTGGATTTGCCGAAGAAGTAAAAACAAAGGCTAGAGATGTTTTTAAAATGCCTCCTACAATGGATTTTATTACTGCAGCTTCTTCAATGTTAACTTATGGTACTTCATATCATGCATTGGTAAATAGAGCTGAACTGCAACGAGGAGAAACTTTACTAGTATTAGGTGCTGCCGGTGGCGTTGGTACAGCAGCAATCCAAATAGCTAAAGTACTAGGTGCTACAATTATTGCAGCAGCTTCTACCTATGAAAAATTAGAGTTTTGTAAAGAAAATGGTGCTGACTTTACTATTAACTATACTACAGAAAACCTTAAAAATAAAGTTAAAGAATTGACCAATGGCAAAGGGGTTGATGTAATTTATGAACCTGTTGGGGATAAATATGCTGAACCTGCATTGCGTTCAATTGCTTGGAAAGGTAGGTATTTAGTAGTCGGTTTTGCTGCCGGTGAGATACCAAAAATTCCGCTAAACTTGGTGTTATTAAAAGGCTGTCAGATTGTAGGCGTGTTTTGGGGAGCATTTGTGGAAAATGAACCTCAACAAAATACTGAAAATTTAACAACCATTGTAAAATGGTTTGCTCAAGGTAAGTTAAAAACAAAGATTCATAGAGAATATCCATTAGAAAAAGTTATTGATGCCATGAATGCCATGACTAATAAAGAAGTGAAAGGAAAAATAGTTTTAATACCTTAAAAATGAAATTACATTTAACAACAAAACAACTTGAAGTTGGCTTAGATCATATAAAACAATCTCCAACTAATACTACCTTTTTAGAAATGATTGTATGCAGACCTGATGTAGGCAAGCGAAAAATATTACAACAAGGGTTTCTTAACAAAGAAAAAGGTCTTATCGGAGATAATTGGAGTACCAGAGGTAGTTCAAAAACTGCTGATGGCAGTTCGCATCCTGAAATGCAATTGAATATCATGAACTCTAGATGTATTGCCCACATAGCACAACGTAAAGAAAGATGGCAATTGGCCGGAGATCAACTATTTGTTGATATTAACTTAAGTGATGATAACTTACCAGCAGGTACACAATTATCTTTAGGTGAAGCTATTATAGAAATTACTGCTATCCCTCATAATGGTTGTAAAAAGTTTACAGAACGTTTTGGTCTTGATGCTGTAAAGTTTGTAAACTCTCCAATAGGTAAAAAATTACACTTACGTGGCATAAATGCTAAAATTGTAAAATCCGGTACTATAAAAGTTGGAGATATTGTAAAAAAGATGAGTTCAGTAGATTAAAATATCTTTTTATTATACAATTCGGGATGTTTACCTTCAATTTTACTGTAAAAATCCTGAATGTATTGCATATCACTTTTAAAATCTCCACTAAGATTAAATACATCTCCAACTCCGGCAATTTTATTTTTATAATCTAAGAACCCAAAAGACACAGGTACTTGAGCTTTACTGGCAATGTGATAAAAGCCCGTTTTCCATTTTTCTACTCGCCTACGAGAACCTTCGGCCGGTACCATTAAAGTTAGTTTTTCTGAGTTATTCAATAATTCAATCGAATAATCTACTAAATTATTATGTTTTGCTCTATCTACACCTATGGCTCCTAACCATTTAAAGAAAAAACCAAAAAAGCTATTGGTGTAACTATTTTTAATTAAAAACTTAGCATCTATCCCTTCCATCCAATAAACGCCTAATGCAAAAACGATGTCCCAATTAGAGGTATGTGGCGCTGCCAACATAACAGATTTCTGTACTTTAAATGTTACAGGGTAATTAGCTTTCCATCCGGAAATAAAAAATAAAAACTTTGCTATTATTCTCTTCATTCAATATGAATTATAAATCTTTTTCAATATCTTTTCAATACTTTGCTTAACCTCAGAGGTTGGTATTCTATAATGATTATTCATAAAACTAAAAATAAGTAATTTTCCTTTTTTAGTAATTACATATCCGCTCAAACAATAATTATTTGATAAAGTGCCTGATTTTGCATACACAAAAGGTTTTTCATTTGCATACCAATTTTTTAAAGTACCCGTTTCTCCACCCACAGGAAAATAATTCAATAGTTTATGCAAAGGTATTTCTTTATACATTTTTTCCAATAAAAACACCATGTCATTTGGTGTAAAAAGATTATATCGTGACAACCCCGAGCCATCTACCCAACGAGGTTTTTGAGGCAAATCTTGTAGATAATTGGATAATGAATATTCAATAGCAGCTCTAACGCTATAAGAATCTGCTACTTTTTTACCAACCTGAAGCATCAATTGTTCCGCAATAAAATTATCGCTTATAACAAGCATTTTTTTATATAAAGTATCATACGATAAACCTTTCAATATCTCATAATTAAAATGTATTTTGTTAGGTATTACTTTAACTTTTTTATGAATAGTATCGCTCAACAATTGGGCTACAAGATCATTAGAAACAATAAACGGAACTTCCTTCTCTTTTTGTCTATCTCTTTGAAGATAAAACTGGTTTACAGTCAACTCCCTTGTCAAAGAAACTGAATCTAAAACATGAATTTTATTCTTAAAAAATGATGGGTGACTAATCAATGAATCATTTTCCATTTTATAGTTGACAATATTTCCATATATAGGAAATAAGCTTTTTTCAGGCATATAATAATATGGATAATCATCCCAAGCCCAACCATTGCCCAAAGGTGTTTCGTCAATAGATGCATCAACCATATAAATAGTGTCTTTGCTGTTTTTTAAAAAATCTAATACTTTATGCGATTCGAAACCGTATAAAAATGATGGATCAGCAGTACCTTTTATAATTAAAGAATCCTCCACTTTATAATAAGCTAAGCTTTTAACCGAATCTCTTAACGCTCTATAAGCTGTATAAAAAGTATACAGTTTAGTATTAGAAGCCGGTGTAAAATATTTAGCACCATTATGATTGATGATTTCCTTTTTTGTGGCGGGATCATACAATACAAACCCTTTAAAAAAAGAAGCCTCTTTATGACTTTGTTTTAACTCACTTTTTATTTGATACGTTGTTCCACAAGAGGTTAGTACTGCAATTAGTCCTATCAGAAATAAATAGTTTATATAAAGTTTATCATTCAATGAAAGCATTATTGATATTTAAATTAAAGAATTACTAAAATAATCAAAATTTTAAAACTATTTTTATAAAATTGATACTCATGATTTCTAAAATTAATAAAAATGAAATTTTTAAAAACTATTTCCATAATTACAATCTTATTTTTAAGCTCTTGTTCAGAATTACAACAGGTTGTAAACCAATTGCCTCAAGGCGCTATTAGTAATACTGACATTGCCTCAGGTCTACGCGAAGCTTTAGATAACGGAATTGATAAACAAGTAACTAAACTTACTTTAGAAGATGGCTTTTTTAAAAATGAATTGGTAAAAATCGGATTACCAGATGAACTTCAAAAGGTTGATAAAGCACTTAGAGGTATTGGTTTAGGGAATTTGGCAGATCAAGGCTTGAAAACATTGAATAGAGCAGCTGAAAATGCTGTAAAAGAGGCGACACCAATTTTTGTTGATGCTGTTAAAGGAATTACCTTCAATGATGCCAAAAATATTTTATTAGGTAATGATAATGCAGCGACTCAATATTTACAAAGCGGAACATCTGAAGCTTTATATAACAAATTTAGTCCTGTTATAAAAAACTCTTTTACCAAAGTGGGTGCTGATAAAATCTGGAAAAACATGATTACTAAATACAATACCATTCCTTTTGTAAAAAAAGTAAATCTTGACCTAACTGATTATGTAACACAAGAAGCTCTAAAGGGTGTTTTTACAATGATTACAATTGAAGAAAAAGAGATTAGAACAAAAGTATCTTCAAGAACATCAACACTATTAAAAAAGGTTTTTGCTTTGCAAGATTAAAAGTTATGGATTCATCTTTTCAAGTTCAAATACTTTTTCAATTGCCTCATCTTTGCCTGTTTTATCGTCATAAAGTTGTTTATAAAACCAATATCCTTTTTTAGGGTAATCAATTTTATAATGTGGTTCAATACCAATCACTTCGTAACTTTTACCTTCTGGACTTTGATAAATTTCGTTTGACAAACCATATTGCCAACCATTAGGCAGTTTCTTATCTAAAATATCTGAAAAAATGCCTGTTGTGTTTGATCCTATACGAATTGCATTTGGTATTGCAGACATTGTTCCTAAAGCAAAATCTTCAGCTGCACTTGCTGTTTGATAACTTGTTAAGACATACACTCTACCTTTATAGGCGTTTTTAGTTGGTTTTACAAAAAAGGATTGTTTTTGTGTAAATCCGTTATTATTTCTTGCTTTTTTGTTAATGACCAAAGTTTCTTTAGTTGCAAAACGTTTTAACATTTCTAATTGTACTTCATCAAAACCTCCACCATTAAAACGAATATCTATTATACAAATTTTGGTGTTTTTAATTTCAGATATTACTTTATCCATAATATAACTTGCACCATTTGCTTCGTCTTTGGTATAATTTTCGCTTTTTTGAGCATTTTTTTCATACCTTTTTTCTGCTTTGCCTTCAGAAATCGTACTAGGTATGTTGTAGTTTGCAAATTGTTCCATGCCATTAATTTGTACCAAAGCAACATCTTTATTTATTAAACCGTAATTAAGCACTCCAAAATTGTACGTTTTTATATCTTTTACATAGTTTTTTATAATAATTAAACGTAAACTATCTACATGAATTGATGGTAATTTATAATCTTGACCTAAAGAATCTAATATCTTTTTTTTACGTTTTTTTCTATTTTCAGATTTGTAATGAAGATATTTTTTCATCACCTTTTTTGGAGGTATTATAAAAGAATGACCATCATTTAATTCTTTTATCATTTCTCTTAAAATTATATACAAATCAAAATCTGTAGTATTTTTATTTATTCTCGATTTGTATTTTGTTTTTAATGCATTCCAATCTATTTTTCTTTCATTAAAATAAACATAATGCTCATTAAATGTTTGCCATAAGGCTTCAAAATTATAAATAGGGTCTTTTTTATTTTGTACTTTTATGACGCATAGATTTGGTAATTTATCTATTCTGTTAAAAAAGTATTTTGAAACGCCATTTTGGGCTATTAATGTATTTTTACTTGTACTACTAATATTATATTTTTTAATCAATATTTTTGATGTAGCAACCGTATTTTTATTACAACTTGTATTACAGATATCATAAATAATTGCTTTTTTATTTTTTATTTCGATTATTCTACCATAACCTTCTTGCTCCCAAACACCTTCAGTTGAGTCTATGTTATTTTGAGCAATTATATGAGCTGTTATTAATAATAAAATTATAACTGAGTTTACCGTTTTCATTTCTATACAGATTAAGAGATTTAACTTTAAAATTTAGTCAAAAATAGCTGTTTATTCAAGTAAAAACGAACTTTTAGATGCAGTAGGACGTATTTATTATGTATTTACTTTTTTAAACTCAGATGGTGATATACCAGTTTGCAATTTAAAAAGCCTGTTAAAGGTAGATTTCGATTTAAATCCGCAATCATAAGCAATACTTAATAAGGTTAAATTATCGTATTTTTTAGAAATAATTCGTTTTTTAAATTCGGTTAGTCTGTAAGAATTAATTAAGTCATAAAATGAAGTATACTCATTACAGATAGGAACCCGAAAAATTGGGTTTAATGATTTGGAAATTATCGGTTAATCTATTTTCGAATTCATCATTTATCCAAATTTGATTATCAAGGAAATCAATCACTTTAGCTCTGA
>JAKISU010000134.1 GCA_021648445.1 Flavobacteriaceae bacterium | reverse complement strand
ATGAGTCTTGCAACTCGTCTCATCGGGGAATCTCTTGAAAAAATCTCGAATCTTCATCTTTAACTAATTTAAGGTCAGTAAGATACTAAATATTTAGCGCTTATGCAAGTAATCCGATAGTCATATTTAGTTTTATCAAACTAAATCCACCTTCCCTAAATTAGGGAAGGAGTTTTTCACTTTTTAGGGTCTGTCAGGTCTTTTAACCTTATAATTTAAAATAATCTATATATGTATTCAAATCTTTATCACCTCTACCTGATAAATTGAGTACAATAACATCATCAGGTTTAAATTGTTTTTGTTCAAAAATAGCCAATGCATGTGCGCTTTCAATAGCGGGAATTATACCTTCTAATTCACATAATTCTAATCCGGCCTTCATAGCTTCATCATCTGTAACTGATAAAAATTCTGCTCTTTGAGTTTTGTATAAATGTGCATGTAACGGACCAACACCCGGATAATCTAGCCCTGCCGAGATAGAATATGGTTCAGTAATTTGTCCATCATCTGTTTGCATCAACAAAGTTTTACTGCCATGGATGATGCCTTCTTTACCCAATACAGAAGTAGCGGCACTTTCACCTGAATGAATACCTTTTCCTGCAGCCTCTACTGCAATTAATTGTACATCTTTATTATCTAAATAATGATAAAACGCACCGGCAGCATTACTACCACCACCAACACAAGCAATCACATAATCAGGATTTTCTACACCCTCTTTCCCTTTTAATTGCCATTTAATTTCTTCGGAAATGACAGCTTGAAAACGCGCTACCATATCCGGATATGGATGTGGACCCACCACTGAACCAATAATATAATGTGTATCAATTGGATTATTGATCCAATCGCGTATGGCTTCATTAGTAGCATCTTTTAATGTTCTACTTCCAGATAATGCAGGAATCACAGTAGCTCCCAACATTTTCATTCGTGCAACATTTGGAGCTTGACGTGCAATATCAATTTCTCCCATATATACGATACATTCAATTCCCATCAATGCGCAAACTGTAGCGGTAGCAACACCATGTTGACCTGCACCTGTTTCGGCGATTATTCGATTTTTACTCAATCGTTTTGCCATTAGAATCTGTCCAATGGTATTATTTATTTTATGTGCACCTGTATGATTAAGATCTTCTCTTTTTAGGTAGATCTTAGTGTTGTATTTTTTGGATAAACGCTTGGCGAAATATAATGGAGAAGGTCGACCTACATAATCTTTTAATAACTGATTGAATTCTTCTTGAAAAGAAGGTTCAGCCATTATTTTTAAATAATTCTGACGTAATTCTTCTACGTTCGGATAGAGCATTTCAGGGATGTATGCACCACCGAATTCATCGTAATTGCCTTTATTGTCTGCGTTGTAATTCATATTATTTTTGTTTTCGTCATTGCGAGCGTAGCGCGGTAATCTGTTCATTAAGATTATTTCGTCATTTCTCTTCTCGTAATGATATTCTATTTTTGAATAACCTCCCCGCCTTTCAGGCAGCCCTTCTTAATCCCGAGGCTTTGGGAGGAGGGGAATTTACTAGTGTTAAGTTAAGCATACTTTAGCCGAACCAAGTCTTGTTCTTTTTGCCTCATACTTCTTTAAAAAATACTTACGTAACTGAGACTAGGCGCATATTTTTTGCATCGCCTGAGACAAAAATACCTGCAACTTATACGACACAGTACACTTAACTTAACACTAGTTTAAAATTTGATTATAAACCCTTTTAATTGTTCTACATCCTTCAACCCAGCTTTAATTTCAAACTTGCTATTTACATCAATGGCATAGCAATAACTGGATTCCTGCCTACGCAGGAATGACAAGACGTTGTCAGTTTCTTCAATTCCAATACCACCACTTAAAAAATAAGGCTTAGTAGAAGGATACTTTTTTAATACTTCCCAATTAAATGTATAACCATTACCTCCGGGAAGTTTTCCTTTGGTGTCGAATAAATAATAATCGCACACATCTTCATAAGGCTCTAATACCTTGAAATCAAATTCATTTTTTATGGAAAATACTTTGATGATTTCAATAATTTTGTCATTGCGAGACTTTTGAAAAAAGTTGTGGCAATCTGTTTCTTTAGATGAGGTTACCTCGTCGTTCCTCTCCTCATAATGACGTTTTAGGGTCTCATTATAAGGTGCTGAAACAACCTTTCGCCTCTCGACTCCGCTCGAGATGACACGCTCAAGATGACATCCTATTTCATAACGCAATACTTCGCAAAATTTAGGAGATTCATTACCATGTAATTGTACGGCTTGTAAATCGTATTTAATTATTGTTTCAATAATATGATTTAAAGTGGCATTTACAAATACACCTACTTTTTTTATGCTCATTGGTAAATCGGGGATAATACCATCAAAAAAACGAGCAGATTTTTTATAGAATATAAAGCCAAGGTAGTCAGGTTGCAATGCTACAACTTGACTTATATTGTCTTGATATTTCATTCCGCAGATTTTGAGGCTCATCCCAACCCTCTCCATAGGAGAGGGAGTTTTATAGATATGGTCTATTTTTTTTTTCATAATTAAAGGTTGCTCTCCTCCTTTGGAGGGGCTAGAGGAGGTTTATAAATTGTTTCGCACTTTCGCCGGGATTATCAGTTTTCATAAAATTCTCTCCAATTAAAAAACCTTTATAACCATAAGGTTGTAATTCTTTTATTGCATCAATAGAACTAATTCCGCTTTCAGAAACTTTTACAAAATCATCGGGAATTTGATTTGCTAATGCTTTACTAGTTTCTAAACTAACTTCAAAAGTTTTTAAATTTCTATTATTGACACCTAACATATCAATACTTGGCATGATAGATCTTTGTAATTCTTCTTTATTATGGACTTCTAATAAAACCTCCAAACCAATACTTTTAGCAAGTTCTGAAAATTGTTTGATCTCATCTCTTGTCAATACTGCTGCTATCAATAAAATCAAATCAGCTCCAAAGGCTTTGGCTTCTAACAATTGATATTCGTCAATAACAAAATCCTTTCGTAATAGTGGTAAATCACAGCTTTCTCTTGCTATCAACAAATCGTCTGTAGTGCCTCCAAAATAAATTTCATCTGTTAACACAGACATACCACAAACTCCAGCATTTTCGTAACCTGTTGCAACATCTTCAACAATTGCGGTATCGTTAATCATTGATTTTGATGGCGACCGACGTTTAAATTCAGCTATGATTCCTGTTTTACTAATTTTTAGCCTGTTAACTAAAGAAACCGTTTGTCTTTCAAAAAAAGGTAATTGCTTTATTATTTGAACTGGAATATATTCCTTTTTTAAAGCAATTTCCTTTATTTTATCTTTTATGATTTTGTCTAAAATATTCATCCTCTCTCCTAAATCCTCTCTCCTAAGGAAAGAGGACTTTTGTTTTTATTTTATAATTAAATTTATTTCTCTACTGAAGACTGTAACTGCTTACTGTAGACTTATTTTCTGCAATTTTTTCAACGCTTCTAGTCCTTTACCTTTTAAAAGCGATTCTTTTGCCAATTCAAACCCTTCTTTTGGTGCAATATTTTTTACAGTAGCAATTGCCATTCCTGCATTAGCAGAAACCACATTGTTCTGTGCCTCAGTTCCCTTACCACTAATCACATTCATAAAAATTTCTGCAGAAGCCTTTACAGTATTTCCTCCAAAAATATCTTGTTGTTTTATTTGTTGTACTCCAAAACTTTCAGGAGAAAGTATTTTTTCAGTTTGATTAGAAATTACTTTAGTGTTTCCTGTTAATGAAATTTCATCATAACCATCCAAGGCATGTAAAATAGTAAAATTCTTATCTGTGTTTTGATATAAGTAGCCGTACAATCTCGCCAATTCTAAATTAAAAACACCTACTAATTGATTCTTTGGAAAAGACGGATTCACCATTGGTCCTAACATATTAAAAAAAGTTTTTATCCCTAATTCTTTACGGATAGGCGCTACGTTTTTCATTGCCGGATGGAATAATGGTGCGTGCAATACACATATTCCGGCTTGGTCTAAACATTTCTCTAAATAGTCTTTTTCATTACTAAATTTTACCCCTAAATACTCCATCACATTGCTAGATCCTGAAATAGATGACACTCCATAGTTACCATGTTTGGTAACTTTTATTCCTGCACCGACAGTTACAAATGACGATAAAGTTGATATATTGAATGTATTTTTACCATCTCCCCCTGTACCACATAAGTCAACGGTATTGTAATGAGAAAAATCGACTGCCAAACATAGTTCTAATAATGCATCACGAAACCCTTCTAACTCTTCAATAGTAATGCTTCGCATCATATAAACCGTTAAAAAAGAAGCAATCTGGCTTTGATTATAGTCGCCCTTTGAAATATTTACCAATACTTGTTTTGCCTCCTCTTTTGAGATGGTTTCATGATTGATGAGTCTGTTTAATAGTTGTTTCATTCCCCTCCTAACCTCCCCAAAGGGGAGGGATTATTACGTTAATAATTGTTCTTTAATTTTTAAGCCAGTTTTCTAATATTTGTTTTCCATCTGGTGTTAATACTGATTCCGGGTGAAACTGTACAGCTTTTACATCATACTTTCTATGACGCAGAGACATTATTTGTCCGTTTTTATCTACTGAAGTAGCTTCTAACACTTCAGGTAAATCGGTATCTACCACCCAAGAATGATAGCGACCTACTTCAATTATTTTTTCCAATCCGTTAAACAATGATTCGTCATCAACCGTAATATTAATTTTGGTTGCTACACCATGATATACTGTATCTAAATTGATGATGCTACCACCAAAAACCTCTGCGATTGCTTGCTGTCCTAAACATACACCCAAAATACTTTTGGTGGGTGCAAATTCTTTAATGATTTCTTTGAGTAACCCTGCTTCATCAGGAATGCCCGGACCCGGAGACAAGACGATTTTCTCAAATGACTCAACGTCTTTTAATATTAATTGGTCGTTTCGTTTTACAGCTACTTCGCAACCTAGATCTTCTAAATAGTGGACTAAGTTGTAGGTAAAACTGTCGTAGTTATCTATGACTAATATTTTTTTCATTCCTATCCCTAACCCTTTCCAAAGGAAAGGGGATTTATTAATTTTATATTCTTTCTGCAATATTTAGTGCTTTTGTCAATGCTCCTAGTTTATGATATACTTCTTGTAACTCATTTTCCGGGTCTGATTTTGATACCAATCCTGCACCCGCTTGCCAATGTAATTGATGATTTTTACTTAAAAAAGTACGGATCATAATAGCGTGATTAAAATTACCTTCAAAATCCATAAACCCGATGGCACCACCGTAAAAATCTCGATTTACTTTTTCATATTTTTCAATGAGTTGCATTGCCATGTGTTTTGGTGCTCCGCTTAATGTTCCTGCCGGAAAGGTATCTGCAACCACTTGCATAGTTGGTGTTTCTTTATGTTTCTGTCCGGTCACTTTACTTACTAAATGAATAACATGTGAAAAAAATTGCACTTCTCTATATGTCTCAACTTTTACCTGATTTCCATGTCTACTTAAATCATTTCGAGCTAAGTCAACCAACATAACATGTTCAGCATTTTCTTTTTCATCAACGGATAATTGCTTTGCCAATTCAGCATCTTTTTCATCGTTTCCTGTGCGTTTTATTGTACCGGCGATAGGATGAATTTCGGCTTGCCCCTTATTCACTATTAATTGTGCTTCGGGTGAACTACCAAAAATCTTAAAATCTCCATAATCAAAATAAAACAAATATGGCGAAGGATTGATACTTCGCAACGCCCGATATACATTAAACTCATCACCTTTAAAACCTTGGGTAAATCTTTTTGATAATACCAATTGAAATACATCTCCTCTTGCACAATGTTTTTTTGCCAATTCAACATGTTGTTTATATTCTTGGTCTGTTAGGTTCGATAAAATTTCGCCATTAGTAGTAAAATTATAAGTTGGAAAATTGGTTGATTTTATTAGGTGATGAATTTCGTCTGTATTATTTTCTGTATCAAAACAATGTGCAAAAATATAAGCTTCATTTTTGAAATGATTAATCGCTATAATATTCTGATATACGGCATAATAAATATCAGGAATATTTAACTCTCCTTCTTTCTTGGTGATTCTTATAGCCTCAAAATAACGAACGGCATCATAGGCTGTATAACCGAAAATTCCGTTGTTTATAAATTTGAACTTTGCATCTTTTTTAACTTCAAAACGTTGCGTGAAATTGTGAATTTCATCAGAAACGTTTGTGTTTTCAGAAATTTGGAATTGTGTTGAACTTCCATCAGGAAAGGTTTGGGTAATCACTTCATCTTTCACTTTTATAGACGCTATAGGATTACAGCAGATATAAGAAAAGCTATTATCATTGGCATGATAGTCACTACTTTCTAATAGAATACTATTCGGGAATTTATCTCTAATCTTTAGATATACACTTACCGGAGTAATAGTATCTGCTAAGATTTTTTTTGAGTGTGTTGTTAGTTTATATTTCATTTCTTGTCATTTCCGCGAAGGCAGAAATCTCATAATTTAATCGTTAAACATCCATGTTAAATCGTTCCAGTCTGGATTTAAATCATTAATTAAATTTATTTTCCATTGTCTATTCCATTTTTTTATTTGTTTTTCTCTTCTTATCGCTGGGTTAGGAAAATTGAATTTTTCATAATAAACCAAAATATTTAAATTATATCTACTAGAAAATCCTTTTGATGATTTATTTTTGTGTTGATACATTCTATTTTTAATATCACCCGTCATGCCAATATAAAGGACACCATTCTTCTTGTTTGTTATAATGTAAACATAAAAATATGTGCCTTCATGGTATTTCATATTTATTTTTTTACCTTTTATTGTACTTCCCGATTTTTTAGATTTCCGCCTTCGCGGAAATGACTTGAATTTACTTAAAAGAAAAAGGCTTGTCGTGATTGACAAGCCTTTTATATTATAATTTAAATATACTATAGGTTTATTCTCACGATTTTGAGTTTCGAGAGTTCCACCACCAAGTATTATTTAAAATTGTATTCATGTTTTCTTTTGTTCAGACAAATGTAGTAACATTTTTTTATTATCCAAAAATATCTTAATTATAATTAAGGTGCCAATTGCACCGCTCTCCATGACGTGCCATCATGAAAATAGAGATTGCCATCAGTATTCACATATAAATCTCCTAAAACTCCGCTTGTGGGTTCAGCAGCTTGAGGTTCTAAACGCATTGCACCACTTATATGTATTTTTCGTTGAGGATTAGATGTGCCTACACCCACATTCCCTTCTAAATAAGAATCTGCATCTGTAGCCGAATAAATGGCAAAATTATCATTTGTTCCTATATTAAAATTATCCTCTATATAGAGTGCATAACTATCGGTAGTGGTTGCTGCCACACCTTCATTATATTCAATAAATAAGCCATATGCTGTATTTATTGTGCCATTATTAGTAGTGTTTAAATAACCCGTAATAGATGTATCAATTTGATTACCTGCAACATTAAATGTGCTAGCACCTAAATTTTGTGCAGTAGTGATAGTACCAGAATTATTATTAACAGCAGAAAATAGTCCAAATGCAGACCCCATTGTTCCTGAATTATTAACTTGAGGAAAAGACCCAACTGCTGAAGTAATAGTTCCTGCCGTGTTCTGATTGTTAACTATACCTTGAATTCCAACGGCAAAACCGATAGTTGCTGTACCTATATTTCTGGCATTAGCAACTAAGCCATAAGTTACAGCACTAGTTCCTGTACCATTATAATCCGCATCAATCCTTACTGCAGTGTTTGTCTCATCAGTTGTTTTTATTCCGCTTACATAGAGTTTATGCACATCTGAGAAGTTATTTATACCAATACCTACTCTACCATCATAATACGCAATATCAGGAGTAGCTCCGTCTACAAACTTCCCAGTGCCTCCAGATCCCTCTATCCATGCTGTTCCATCAAAGCTCCAGACAGATTTTGTATCGGTATCATAAGCTTGTAAACCCATTGCCGGACTGGCAATCGCAGTTCTTTGAGCTGTTGTCATTCTTGGCATTAAAAACCCTTTATCTGTTGAAGTAATATCTAATGCTGATGACGCATCAGGTGTTGTTGTACCTATACCCACTTGAGCAAATCCTGCTAAAGAGATAAAAGATAATAAAGCTATTAATTTTATATTCTTATTCATCTGTATATATTTTATTTTTATGGTCATGGAATTCGCATAGTAATGATTTCGACTTGTTTTTAAATTCTTAAATATGCTCATTTCATAATTATTCAATTATTTAGATATTATTCTATGATTATTTTTTTGATTCCTTGTTTTCCTTCTTGTTCAAATCTTAAGGGGACTTCTAAAATTTAACCATCTGTCAATCATATAATTATCTGTATATTTACCTTGTAAAAATCCAATTTAAACCAAATGTACAAAGCACAAGGAAAAAAAGGCTTATTTGATGAGGAGTT
>JAKISU010000133.1 GCA_021648445.1 Flavobacteriaceae bacterium | reverse complement strand
AAAATAGCCCTAAACCTATTGAAAAAGGACACCTCCGCTAAAATAGGAGTCAAGAGCAGAAGGCTCAAAGCAGCATGGAGCAACCAATACCTCTTGAAAATACTCAATTTATGATGCGTTTGCCCTGATTGTCTTTAGAGATATAATAATTTAAAATGCTATTTTTAAAAATATCATCTAGTATAATATTAAGGTCTGTATTTTTATAACTCCCTGATAGTAATGCATCATTTAACCAACTTTCTAAAAAATAAAAGCGATAATTAGTAAGTTCTTCTAAGCGTTCTATTATAGTAATTCTATTTTCATTTTTAAAATGTATAGTAATTTTTTCTCCCTCTTGATTTTGAGATAAAACAAAGAGTGAACTTAGAAGCAAAAAAATTAATAGAATATTTTTTTTCATTTCCTAGTGCGTTCATTAGATAATAAGTCACTTAATTTTTTTATTAGATTTACATAGAACATGTCAATATTTGAACCCAATAATTTTTTATTTCTCTTATAAAAAGTACTAACCTCTTTTGCTAAATTTGGAAACAAGTTTAAAATACTATTTTTTGATTTAACCAAGAAGTATTTGTTTTTGTAGTGCAAATAATACTCATTTCTGTCTTTAAAAATATTATAATGAAACCCTTTTTTTAAAAATCGTCTATTTCTAATTTTATTATAATCTTTGTATAAAATGAGTTCATTACTTACATATAATTCCTCAAAAAAAACGAAATTATTACTGGGTAAATTTTCACTCTTACTTATTGATATTTTAATAAATTGATGTGCCTCAATTGAAAATACACTTAATTTTTCTTTTATCAATTGAATGAAGTTAGATCCTGATTGGCTTGGAAGTTTAACAATTAATTGATCATCATATATATCATATTTCATCTCAATATTATAATATTGTTGTTTATCATATACAACATTTCCAATCTGAAATTTTGGAGAGTTATAATACTTATGATTCCCTTTGAGTGTTCTGTATTTTTCTTTATAATCAATTCCATTATATAAACCAATATTTCCATCACCAATTGCTGAATCAAACCAGCTATAGTAGTCTTTTTCGTTAGAATCAGTTTGACTATAGAAAAAAAAAGTTCCTAAAAAAAAGAAGAGAACTATAATAAATTTGATGCAGATTTTATTTTTCATAGTTTAGAGTAAATTGTAAACTAATTCAGTATATGCTAAAGTAATATTATTTCTCTATTTTTTATGATAAACATCCAAAACTTTTTTAGCAGCTTCAAAAGAACTAAGCTCATGTTGTTGAACCTTGTTTAAGACATTGATTAATTCTTTTTTAACTATTGGATTAGTATAAAACTGATTTTTTAATTTTTCATTGATAGTTTCTAGTACCCAGAATTTATTTTGTTCATTTCGTTGTTTTTCAAAATAAGAGTTCTTTTTAGTAAGATTAATATATGCTTCAATAATCTCCCAAACAGAATCTATTTCAGTATTTTCTATTGCACTGCAAGTGGTTACTTTGGGTTGCCAGATACTTTCTTTTAAAGGGTATAAATGTAGTGCCCTCGTAAATTCAATTTTAGCAAGGTTAGCTCGTTTTATATTGTCACCATCAGCTTTATTGATAACGATGGCATCTGCCATTTCTATAATACCACGTTTAATACCTTGTAATTCGTCACCGGCACCTGCTAATTTCAATAGCAAAAAGAAATCTACCATAGAATGGACTGCAATTTCTGATTGCCCTACGCCAACAGTTTCAATAATAATGGTGTCGTAACCAGCAGCTTCACACAAAATAATTGCTTCACGTGTTTTCTGTGCAACACCTCCTAAAGATTCACCTGAAGGGGAAGGTCTAATAAAAGCATTTTCATCTTTAACCAATGAGGGCATTCTAGTTTTATCACCTAAAATACTTCCGCTATTGATAGAGCTGCTTGGGTCTACAGCCAATACAGCTACTTTTTTTCCTAAGCTGGTTAAATGTTTACCAAACACCTCTATAAAAGTACTCTTGCCAACTCCGGGAACTCCGGTAATACCAATTCGAATAGAATTATTTGCATAAGGCAAACTAGCTGATAGTATTTCTGATGCTCTTTTTTGATGCTTTGTATTAGTACTTTCAACCAATGTAATTGCTCTACTCAAATACGTAATATCTCCTTTAAGGATATTTTCAACAAAAGCCTTTGTAGAAGGTAATTTACTTCTATTCAATTTTATTTTTTGAATAGATTCAGGTTGTTTTATACCTTTAACTTCTTCAAGAGAACTTTTATGTTTTGTTTTTTTGCCCATATCCGCTGTAGCGATAAGATTTGTAAATTTAAAATAATTATTAAAATTTTAGAGAAGTTCTTAGAGAAAAGTGCAACACATCATTTTTTTAATCGTATTTATAGTAGAATTAAAGTAATAGAATGAGCCAAACCAAATTTTTACAATCACGATTAATAGCTGAATGCAGACAGAATAATCAAAAAGCTCAGTTACAATTGTATGACATGTATTGTAAAGCAATGTATCATACAGCTTATAATTTTGTAAAAGATGAAGCTATAGCTGAAGATATGGCACAAGAAGGCTTTATCAAAGCATTTCAAAAAATAGCTTCTTTTAATGAAGAAGTTTCCTTTGGGGCTTGGCTTAAAAGAATTGTAATTAATCAATGTTTAGATTGGTTGAAAAAAAGAAAATTAAATGTAGTTTCTATAGATGCTCAAGAAATTCAAATAACTAATGAAGAAAATTGGGAAGTTGATGATTGTATAACCATAGAATGTATAAAGGAGTCTATTGATAAATTACCCGATAAGTATAAAGTGATATTGAAATTATTTTTATTAGAAGGTTATGACCATCAAGAGATTGCTCAAATATTAAGTATTTCAGAAGTGTCATCTAGATCACAGTTATTTAGAGGAAAGAATAAATTAAAAGAATTGCTAAAACAATATAATTATGCCTAAAGATATAAGAGAAATTATAAGAGACGCTCAAATTAATTCAAAAGAGTTAAAAGAGAATCATAAACAGCGGTTTGAACAACGCTTACAAAAATTGCATAAGCCTAAGAAGAATTATTTCTTTTTAAAGATAGCAGCTTCTTTAGTGGTGTTAATAAGTGTTGGATATTTTTCGTTTTTTAATAAACCGGTTGATATAGAACAACAAGTCGTTGAGCCAAAAATCACAAACTTAAGTAGTGTTTCGCCAGAAATGCAAAAGATTGAGAATTATTATTTAACTGCCATAAATTATGAAATTGCCGGCTTAGAAGAAACACCTGAAAACGAAAAAATTCTTGAAGATTATCTTGATAAAATAGGAAAACTTGATGCAGATTACAAAAGGTTAAATAAAGAATTATCAGAAAACGGAATCAATGAAAAAATAGTTAATAATATGATAACTAACCTGCAATTACGATTGCAATTGCTATTACAATTAAAAGATCAGTTATCTGAATTAAGAACATCAAAAGCTTTAAAAAATGAAAACAATACAATTTAGAATAATTATTATAGTTGCATTTATGCTTACTGTATTGGCGAATGCACAAAAAAAAGATAAAAATTTTAAAGAACGATTTATTGTAAAATCGGATGTTATTATTGATATAAACACTAAATATACAGATATTGAAATAGAAACTTGGGATAAAAATGAAGTAGTTGTCGAGGCATTTATGAAAATTGATGGTGAAGATATTACAGAGAAAATTCGAGATGATTTTTACAAAAAATGGAAGTTCGAAGCATATGGTAATTCGAGTAAAATTAACATTAAATCTAGGACAGATAGTTTTATAGATATTCATTCTTTTAATTTTGACAGTCCTAATTATGAATTATTTACTCATGGAAATGGCACTAATAATATGAAAATTTTTATCCCAGATGTTTCCATTGGTAGTTTAGATATTTTAGATTCATTAGATTTTTTAATGCCAGAAATGCCTGAATTACCCGAGATGCCTGAAAGACCTGAACTACCTGAGTTGCCAGAACTACCACCAATGCCTACACATTTTGATTTTAAGGCTTATAAAAATGATAAGAACTACTTAGAGCGATGGAAAAAAGAGAATAAAAATATTATTAGTAAAAATGCTAAAATCAAAGTAGGTAAAAATTCTATATCAATTAACTCAAGTAATAATAAATCTTCTTATAAATGGAACATTACTACTGAAGGTCAAAATCAACTTGCGGAAGAACTGGAAGAAAGTTTGTCAAAAGCGAAGGAACAAAGACATAAGGCTTTTGAAAAACGTCAAGAGGCATATATAAAGCGCAGTAAAGAATCTAAAAAACTTAGGGAAAAGTTTTTAAAAAGAAGTGAAAAAAGAAACGAAGCTCATAAATTGGCTTTAATTAAAAGACAAGAGTTGTTTGAAAACCGTAGAAAAGATATGAAAGCACTTCTTGAAAAAAGAGAAAAGATTAAAGTAAAACGCCATATTGTAATAAAAGCTCCTAAAGGTGCTAAGTTCAACATGAATGTACGATACGGAACGCTAAGTTTCCCTAAAAATTAAAATATATCAGTAATCCAATTAAAAACTTTGAATCTCTTTTTATAGTCTTTAAATCAACCACTATTAAGGTTTTTTACATTAGATAGACTACTTTTTAATAATATGTATTTGAACAAAATTCAGTACATTTCTATACTTTAATGATGCGCATTTTCTTTATTGTCAATTATATAAAATAAGTCTTTGTTCTTTTTTCTAGTAGTGTAGCGATCTCATCTCTTTAGTCGGACAAGAGTAAAAATATATCTATAAAACCACTAGTGTCAAGTCAAGTATGAAATGATGTATAAGTTGAGGCTATTTTTTTGATTTTTACGAAATAAGAAAAAGTAAGCATAGCCGTAGCTACGTGAACCTTTTTCTGATGAGTAAAAACGAAAAAGAGCAAAATTTGGTGCGTTATTTTATGCTTGACTTGACGCTAGAAGGTGTCGAACTTATTTCGGTATCTAGTGGTTTTTTTGTGGAGTAATTTGTTTAAAAATTGTTTGTTACCTTTATCGCCTCTAAAAAAGATAGGTTAAATGGAGCTTTACAAACAGCAACAACTAAAACTATACAATTCACTTTCTAATAAAAAAGAAGATTTTAAGCCTTTAATAGAAGGGTTTATTGGTATGTATGTATGCGGACCAACGGTTTATAGCAATGTGCATTTGGGTAATGTTAGAACCTTTATGTCTTTTGATTTGATATATCGCTATTTTAAGCATTTAGGTTATAAAGTACGTTATGTACGTAATATAACTGATGTAGGGCATTTAGAAAATGATGCAGATACAGGTGAAGATAGAATTGCTAAAAAAGCACGTTTAGAGCAGATTGAACCTATGGAAGTGGTTCAGCGCTACACCGTAGATTTTCATAATGTATTAAATAAGTTTAATTTTTTACCGCCAAGCATTGAACCTACAGCCACAGGTCATATTATTGAGCAAATTGAAATTATTAAAGTAATTATTGACAAAGGATTAGCTTATGAAGTAAATGGTTCAGTTTATTTTGATGTATTAAAGTATAATGAAAAAGAGCATTACGGAATCCTTAGCAGAAGAAATATTGAAGACTCAATACATAATACACGTGAACTTGACGGGCAGTCAGAAAAGAAAAACCCTCAAGATTTTGCATTGTGGAAAAAAGCACAGCCGGAACATATCATGCGATGGCTTTCACCTTGGAGTGATGGTTTTCCCGGATGGCATTTAGAATGTACAGCTATGAGCACTAAATATTTAGGTAAACAGTTTGATATTCATGGAGGCGGAATGGATTTAAAATTTCCACATCACGAATGTGAAATTGCTCAGGCAAATGCTTCTAATCAACAAATGCCGGTAAATTACTGGATGCATACCAATATGCTTACTTTAAATGGTCAAAAAATGGCAAAGTCAACAGGAAATTATATTTTACCTAATGATTTTTTTACAGGAGATAGCAAACATTTAAGTAAAGTATATGTGCCACCTGTTGTAAGGTTTTTTATGCTTCAAGCTAATTATAGAAGTATATTAGATTTTTCTGATGATGCATTATTGGCTTCAGAAAAAGGATATTATAGATTAATGAATGCAGTTAATCTATTAGATAATTTGACGGCTTCTAAATCATCAACCTTTGATGTTAAAACTTGGAAACAAAATTGTTATGATGCAATGAACGACGACTTTAACAGTCCCGTTTTAATAGCACAACTGTTTGAAGGAGTAAAGTTTATAAATTCAGTTAGAGACGGAAATGAATCATTAACTCAAGAAGATTTATCAGCATTTAAAACAACCATAAATACGTTTGTTTTTGATGTATTAGGATTGGAAGATGCTACTGTTGATGATAGTAGTGATAAACTTTCAGGAATAGTAGAAATGCTAATCGAAATGCGAAATGAAGCCAGAGCAAATAAAGATTGGACATTATCAGACAAGATAAGAGATAAATTATTGGAGAGAGGAATTCAATTAAAAGATGGAAAAGACGGAACTACTTTTTCCGTGAATTAATAATACTGACGAACATACATAGTTGAAGATTTCCTACAACAAATAAACGAATAAACAAATCCACAATCAAACAGATTTTCACATATCCATTCATTTTGCTTGTCCGTTTTTATCAAGTAGCAATTTCCCCTTATACACCATCAAGTTGTAGATATACACCTACTTGTTCACATTATACAGTTGAAGCTTTACAAAAACATGGTTTATTTAAGGGTGGTTGGTTGGCAATAAAGAGAATTTTTAGTTGTCATCCCTGGGGAGGTAAGGGTTATGACCCGATTCCTGAATCAGATAAGGCTAGAAAGAAAAGTAAAATATAATATTTTACTTAAGATTTGTAACTAACCTTTCGACTTTAGTTTATCTTGAGCGAAGACGAAAGACTCGAGGAGACAATTGTCTGGTCGAGCGCAGTCGAGACCTTAATATATTTATCCATTGTTACCATAGAAAAAAGAGTAAATAAAATGTAAGAGTGGTGTTAAAGTATGATTTGCAGTATTTATTTTCTTATAATAAATGCAATATCAATCAGTTACAATGTAGTCTTGGTTCTTTGTTCTAATAGCGTAGCGGTCTTAGGTCTTTAACCGAACATTATTATTTAAATTAACAGTAGAATCAATAATTAATAACAATTAACTAACAAAAAACATATATTTACAATCTCAAATTTTTACTATGAATATTTTATTATCTATAGACTGGAACTTTAACCCCGATTTATTTAAAATAGGCTCATTTCCTATTAAGTATTATAGCTTAATGTATGTTTTGACATTTGTATTGGGTTTACAGATCATGAAACGTATCTTTAAAAAAGATGAAATTTCATTAGATAAACTTGATCCACTCTTTTTATATACAATTATTGCCATGTTAATTGGTGCCAGAGTTGGACATTATTTATTTTATGAAGAAAATTATACACTAGCAGAAGTATTTTTACCATTTAAACTAAACCCCTTTAAATATACCGGCTTTCAAGGACTGGCAAGTCATGGTGCTATTATTGGTATTATTATAGCAATGTTTATTTATAGTAAAAAAGTAATTAAAAAACCACTATTATGGACATTAGATAGAATGGTAATTCCCTCAGCTATTGGAGCAATGTTTGTGCGATTAGGAAATCTATTTAATTCTGAAATTGTTGGCAAAGCAACAGAAAAAGACTTTGGCTTTAAATTTATCAGAAATGACATTAGTGAATATAAAGCGATGAGTATAACCGGAGCTAAGAGTGTAAATAGAGCTTATGATTTAATTGCAAACAGTTCTCGGTTTAAAGATGTTTTAATGGAAGTGCCTAATAGATACCCAACTCAATTATATGAAGCATTAGGATATTTAGTAACATTTCTAGTATTGTGGTTTATATATTGGAAAACTAATAAAAAAGAAAAATTAGGATATCTTTTCGGAGTATTTATGGTAATGTTATGGTCTGTTAGATTTATTGTTGAATTTTATAAAGAATGGCAAGGTGGTCTTGAAGAATGGATAGATGTGAGTATAAAATTAAATACAGGTCAATTATTGAGCATTCCTCTAGTATTAATTGGACTTTATTTTATGTTTCGAAAATCTAAGGTTTAAAAAACGTTAGTGTTCGATTAACATTTAAAGGATTTCATTTCAGTTTAATCTATAGATTCCCCGATGGCTTGCCTCGGGGCTTCCAATTTACCTCTTCCGCCTCAGACGGATCGGAACTGCTTTTTCGCTCCCGATAGCTATCGGGACGGTTTTTGTCCCAAGGTCAAAATGATCCCTATCCCCGATACTTATCAGGACTATCAGGAGGCGGAATACTCCTAATGGCTTGCCCGTCCGACCGGCACGGGCGGGCCTTCGGGATAGTCAGTTTCAAGAAATTTTTATTAATATACTCATTACAGATAGGAACCCGAAAAATTGGGTTTAATGATTTGGAAATTATCGGTTAATCTATTTTCGAATTCATCATTTATCCAAATTTGATTATCAAGGAAATCAATCACTTTAGC
>JAKISU010000132.1 GCA_021648445.1 Flavobacteriaceae bacterium | reverse complement strand
TACTTATATAAATACTTATGTGAATGACTGATCAAGACCGATTAATACAATATCAAGAATTAGCATTGGGTTCACGCTTAAAACGTTTAAGCGATCACATGATGAAAGAAGCTGTTAAGACCTATAAAGCATTAGCTATTGATTTTGACCCTTACCACATGCCAATTTTTAAATTAATTAGTGAACAAGATAACTTATCAATTGGCGAAATAAGTAAGTCACTAAACGTTACTCAACCAGCTGTAACACAATATATTAATTCATTAGGTCAAAAGAAATTAATCATTTCAAAAACCGGAAAGAACGATAAAAGAAAGAAGAAAATAAGTTTATCAAAACAAGGGAAAATGATGCTATTGAAACTCATTCCAATATGGAATATTTTTGATCAAGAACTTAAAATTTTAAGCTCAAATACTAAAAATAAAACCTTGTTAGAACATATTTCTTTTATTGAAAAGGAACTCAAAGCGGAATCTTTAAGCTCAAAAATTTTATCTAAAAGTAAATTGATAAATAGAGCAGATAAACTGAAAATAATCTCCTTTAAGGAAGAATATACAAACCATTTTAGAGATTTGAATATTGAGTGGCTTGAAAAGTATTTTTATATTGAAAAACATGATGAGGAAGTGTTAAATAATGCCAAAAGATATATAATAGATAAAGGCGGTTATATTTTCTTTGCTCTTTATAAAGGAGAAGTTGCAGGAACTCTAGCACTAATGAATGAAGAAGAAGGTTATGAATTAAGTAAAATGGCAGTTTCTCCTAAATTTCAAGGACTTAAAATTGGTCAACAACTCATGCAGTACAGTATACATTTTGCCAGAAACAAAGGATGGAGTAAGCTTTTACTCTATTCAAATACTATCTTAGAGAATGCTATATATATTTATAAAAAATATGGTTTTGAGGAAGTTAATCTAGAAACTGATAATCCTTATAATAGAAGTGATATAAAAATGATATTAAAACTATAAAAAAGCCTGTAAAGCCAATTCATACCCTTTTAACCCAAGACCTACAATAACACCTTTAGTATTTGGTGCTATATAATACCCCTTTAACCATAAAACTAGTGTCAAGTCAAGCATAAAATAAGGCATCAAATTTTGCTCTTTTTCGTTTTTACTCATCATAAAAAGATTCACATAGCTACGGCTATGCTTACTTTTTCTGGTTCTACTGCAAATTTAGTGGGTCTATTATTTATTTAATTACAATCCGTCAGTTCGAGAGTGGAGTTTTAAAAATAAAACCAGCGTATGAAAATGACGTTTAAAAATCTAAGGATAATGTCAATAATTGAGAAGATAATTTGAAGAACTGTCCCCTTGAGGGGACTTTAGGGGTGTTTTGTGGTAATTAACTACAAAACAGCAACTTAAAAAAGTTACGTCAATGGTAGTGATTTCGAGAGAAACGAACGAAATTATATCAAGAATCGTTGTTAATAAAAATGGTTCTCGATACAATTTAATCTAAAGAATTCCTCGAGGCTTGCCTCGGGGTAAAAGTGGAAAGTTTGAAAACCTTAGGTTTTCATTAATCTAAAAATATTTTTTCCGCTTGATACCTCGTCAGCTTGCTGCGGGGTCATTCATTTCCGCTATCGCTCCATTAAATCACTCGAACTGACGTGCTGAAATGAAAATTTCCATTAAATTTGTAGTAGAACCCTTTTTCTTATTTCGTAAAAATCAAAAAATAGCCACAACTTATACATCATTTCACTCTTGACTTGACACTAGCATATAACTTATTGAATATAGTAAATTTATTTCATGAAAAAAGCGACTTAAAGTCGCTTTTTTTTTAATAGTCTATTTTTGTTTCTCTTAAAAGAAATACCCAACAGAAACTTGAATTACTCTATTATAAATTTTAGAGTTATCTCCAACAACATCGACAATGTTAAATAACCCAAAATTATAACGTGCTCCAAAACTCAACCCATTTTCAAGTTTATAAGCTACTCCAGTGTTGGCTCCAAAATCAATATCATTAAAAGAATCTTTTACATCTTCATCAAAAGATCCTCCTGGTCCTTCTGCCTCAACTTTAGCTGACATTAATAATCCTACGTATGGACCAGCTTCAAGACTAAACCCTTCAGCTAAATAATATTTAGCAATCAAAGGTAAATTAATGTAATCAAATTTATAAGTAAGTTCAACTTCACTTACTTTTTCTTTAGCTCCTTGAACTGAATACAATAATTCTGGTTGAAAAGAGAATCTCTCCGAAATCCCAATTTCAACAACTGCACCTACATGATAAGATGTTCTCATATCAATATTTTCCGTACCATCGCCAATAATTGAAGCAAAATTAACCCCAGCTTTAACTCCAAATTTCACACCTTGTGCATTCGCACTTGTAAAACTAAAAATTGTTATTACAGCAATAATAATATATAAATTCTTCATAAATTAAATTTGAATTAAAAAAGTTTTTATTTTTTATTTTTAATAATTATTTACAAATACATTAATAAAACTTATAGCCAACACCCATTTGGAAAGTTCCTAAATTTGTATCAAGGTTGCCTTCTCCTAAATTTGCAATTCCAAGATTAAATCTAGTGTTAAAAAATAACCCTAAATCTTCAATTTCATAACCTACTCCGAAAGAAAGACCAAAATCAAAAGATTTAGTATTATTTTCTACTAATTCATCTCCAGAAATTCGTATTCCGATGTAAGGTCCACTTTCTAAACTAAAACCATCAGCAACATAGTACTTACCAATACCAAAGGCTCTAATAAAATTGGCTTCTAAATCTTCAGATCCTTCTCCGGAAAACATAAGTTCAGGTTGAATATGGATTTTATCATTAATAGCAATATCAGCTACAGCACCTATAAAAAGACTGGTTCTTCCGTCTCGGTCAACATCAGCTCCAAATTTAGAAAAATTCAACCCTGCTTTTACACCAAACACAGCTTTTTGGGCATTAGTATTTACTGAAAGCAATGTTATTGTTACAATAGTAATAAGTAATTTACTCATAGTTTTTAATTTTATAATTTTTGGTTTTAATAATTGATAGATTTGATTTGAAATTGTGATAAAATTTTTTATTAATCTAATTTTCATAAAGTTAAATGTACTTCAGACACAAAGTATTGGAGAGTTAAACCCAAAAATACATGAAATATAAATTAACCTGATGATTTGATATTATTTGGGTTTTTATTTTTTTGATTTTCAAATCTAAAAACTAAATCTAAAGGAAATCTAAAGATTCAAAAAATAGAAATTTGTGTATATTTTGAATTGATAAGTGTTATATATCATCCTAGGAAAATATGTTATTTATAACCTGAGTTCGATCTAATATTTGTTTACAGTTTGAATACATTTTTATTCAATTCGAAGCCAAATTTTAGAAGGACTAACTGGTTAGTTTAAGGGAATTTGTCAAGAATTGGAAAAAATGCATCAAATCCAGAGGAAATGCAAAGAAAAAGCAATCCGTTTTAATGAAATGATGTTAAAATGCTGAAAATCAAAGAATGTAAATCAGAGAGGTCTTTTTCACTACAAGTAAATCACAAAAAAGCCTGCAATGCTAATTCATAACCTTTTAACCCTAAACCAACAATAATACCTTTTGCATTAGGCGCTATATAAGAGACATGTCTAAATTCTTCACGTGAATATACGTTAGAAATATGCACTTCTACAACAGGCGTTTCAATAGCCTTTACTGCATCACCAATACCAATGGAAGTATGTGTATAAGCGGCTGCATTTAAGATAATACCATCATAATCAAAACCTACTTCATGTAGCTTATCAATCAATTCTCCTTCAATATTAGATTGAAAATAATCTATAGAAATATTTGTATACTTCTTCTTTAATTCATCTATGAATTCAGTAAAAGATAGACTTCCATAAACTTCAGGTTCTCTAATACCCAGTAAATTTAAATTAGGACCATTGATAATACATATTCTCATATAACAAATTTATTAAAATTTATTTCAAAAAAATCATATCACATCATTTTTATATATGCTTGATTAAGTATATTTACTGTATGAAGTGGCAAGACGCTTTACATGATTATCAATTATATCTTAAAATTGAAAGAGGTTTATCTTTGAATTCAGTTGAAAATTATTCGAGAGATATTAAAAAGTTATTATTATTTTTAGAAGATAATGACATTAAAGTATCTCCTATTTCTATATCTGATGAAATTATTCAACAATTTATATATCAAGTATCTAAAAGTGTAAATGCCAGAAGTCAATCTCGTATTATATCAGGTCTGCGTAGTTTTTTTGATTACTTGATTTTTGAAAATTATAGAAAAGACAATCCAACTTCTTTATTAGAAACGCCTAAAATAGGCAGAAAACTTCCTGATACTTTAGCTATTAATGAAATAGATATGGTTATAAACCAGATTGATTTAAGTCATCCGCAAGGAGAACGCAACAGAGCTATTTTAGAAACATTATATAGTTGCGGTTTACGTGTTACAGAATTGATTACCTTACAAATATCTGATCTCTTTTTTGAAGAAGGTTTTATTAGAGTTATAGGTAAAGGTGATAAACAACGCTTTGTGCCTATTAATGTAGAAACTCAAAAATATATTATTCTATATAAGGATCATATACGGAATCATATTACTATCCAAAAGGGATTTGAAGATACACTTTTTTTAAATCGAAGAGGAAAACAATTGACGCGTAATATGGTATTTATAATAATAAAAGACTTGGCTGAAAAAGCCGGTATTAAAAAGAAAGTGAGTCCGCATACTTTTAGACACTCTTTTGCTACACATTTACTAGAGAATGGAGCTGACTTACGTTCTATTCAACAAATGATGGGTCATGAAAGTATTACCACTACTGAAATTTATATGCATTTAGACAAGCGTTTTTTAAAAGAAGTTGTGGAGAAATATCATCCAAGGAAGTAAAAACTTCTTCCTTTTTACCCTAAGATATCTTTTTGCTATGGGCAGTTTTTCTGTTTTCAATAAGTACAAATACTAGGACACTCACAATGATTATATTCTTGGCTATATATTGACCAAGTAAGGTAAAGGCAAAGGGAAAGCTTTTAAATAATAATTCGGGGGGGGAAAATAACGGCGTAAATGTAAATGCCATATGTAACAAAGCGAGAATAATCGTAAATCGCTTATAAACATTAAAAATTAATAATACGCCAATTCCTGTTTCCCAGATGGCAAGTAAAATAATTGAAATGTTAGAAGGAATAAGTCCGAATGTTAGCTCTTGTATCGTGTTTTTTACCAAATCTTCAGCTAGACTGAAATTAGGAAAAAATTTTAACAATCCGAACCATAAATAAACAATTCCAATACTAACGGTCATTAAGGTAAGACCAGTAATGCGCTTAGTTAACTTAATCTCCATCTCTCTAACCATTTTAAGGATTATTATTTCGCAATATTCACCGCTCTGGTCTCTCTAATTACTGTTACTCTAACCTGACCCGGATAGGTCATATCATTTTGTATTTTTTGAGAAATATTAAATGACAATTCAGAAGCCTTAAGATCATCTACTTTTTCACTTGCTACAATAACACGTAATTCTCTACCAGCTTGTATAGCATAAGCTTTTTGTACACCTGTATAGCCGAAAGCAATGTCTTCCAGATCTTTTAATCGTTGTATGTACGAATCTAATACTTGTCGTCTTGCACCTGGTCTTGCACCTGAAATAGCGTCACAAACCTGAACAATGGGTGCAAATAATGATTTCATTTCTATTTCATCATGGTGAGCACCAATGGCATTACAAACATCTGGTTTTTCGCCGTATTTCTGTGCCCATTCCATTCCTAATAATGCGTGTGGCAATTCACTTTCAGTATCTGGTACTTTACCTATATCATGTAAAAGTCCTGCTCTTTTAGCTACTTTAGGGTTAATACCTAATTCAGCTGCCATCAAAGCACATAAATTTGCCACTTCACGCGAATGTTGCAATAAATTTTGACCATAAGAAGAACGGTATTTCATTCTACCTACAACCTTAACCAATTCAGGATGCAACCCATGAATACCTAAATCTATTACTGTACGTTTACCTACTTCAATAATTTCCTGTCCAATTTCCTTTTCAGTTTTAGCAACTATTTCTTCAATACGTGCAGGGTGAATTCTACCATCAGTTACTAGTTTATGTAACGATAACCTTGCTATTTCTCTACGAACAGGATCAAAACATGATAAAATAATAGCTTCTGGCGTATCATCAACAATTATTTCAACTCCGGTAGCTGATTCTAAGGCTCTGATATTACGTCCTTCCCTACCAATAATCCTACCTTTAACGTCATCAGATTCTAAATTAAAAACTGAAACACAGTTCTCTACTGTTTGTTCAACACCTATACGTTGTATGGTACTTAATACTATTTTCTTTGCTTCTTGTTGAGCGGTAAGTTTAGCTTCTTCTATTTTATCTTGAATAAAACCCATCGCATCTGTTTTGGCTTCTTCTTTTAATGACTCTACCAATTCCTTCTTAGCTTCATCAGCAGATAGACCTGAAATTACTTCAAGTTGTTCTACTTGTCTTTTATGTGTTTTTTCAGATTCTTTCCTTTTCTTATCTAAAAATTCAATTCTGTAGTCATAATCGGCTATTTTAGAATCTAAAGATTTACTTAATTTTGAATTTTTATCAAGCTCTTGTGCTGCCTTTGATTCTTTTTCTCGAATGCGTTTTTCAGCTTCAGAAACTTTTTTATCACGACCCAATATTACTTTTTCGTGCTCAGATTTTAGTTCAATAAATTTTTCTTTTGCCTGTAATATTTTATCTTTCTTTAATGCTTCTGCATCTATTTTCGCTTCCCTTAGTGTATTTGAAGCCTGTTTTTTAGCACTTTTTAAAATTAGTGAGGCTTTATTTTTTTCAAGCACCTTTGCTATTATAAAACCAATTATCAATCCTATTACTGTACCAATAATTATTGGCATAATCATTCCTTCCATTGTATTAATTTTTAAGTTTAAAAACCTCTTGTGCAACCTTCTAAACTAGTTTCTCTCTCCAACTAGATTGCTTAAAAGTATTGTAAAAAAAAACCTACACTAGATGTGGTTTTATAAACTCCTTGTAAGACAAGTTTAGGGTTAACTAGCTGATCAAGTATCCGAGCTACTGAAATAAATTCAGTACTAGCGGCACGCTTTACTAACTAAGACTCACCCTTTTTAAATAAATAATGTTGAGTTTATTAAACAAATAACTAATGTAGGCAGTCCCGATTACTCGGGATTTTATTTTAAAGAACGTATTATAAATGAGTATCTAATAATGCACTCATTTGTTTTAATTTATTTTCAATCTTTTCACCATCTTGCTCATTATAAATACTTTTTACTTCTTGTAATGATGCAAATTGTAATGCGCACATTGCTAAAACATCTTGCTTATCTCTAACTTCATAGTTCTCTTCAAACTTCTTGATAAGGTTATTTATTCTTTTTACCGCTTTTCTAACCCCTTCTTCCTCTCCATCATTATTAATAGTTAGCGGATATACTCTATCTCCTATAGTGACTTTTATCTTAAGTTTTTCCACCATTTATTGAGTTTATTCATCTAACTGGGCTATGCATTTATCAATTTCACGAATTAACGTATTTATTTTAAGCTTTGTTGTATGTTTATCTTCTTTGCTGCCTACAATTGCATTCACAATTTTTAATGATTCATATTTATTTTCAATAGTATGAGCAGATTCTTGTTGTTCTTGAACTTCTTGAACCAACTTTTCACTTTTTTCTAAAAGCTGTTGATTTTCTATTCGTAATAATTCAAATTTTGAAAGCAACCTATCAAGCTTACTTTGCAGAGAATCAACTATTTCTAAAACATTACTCATTAAAGACAAAGGTTCTAAACCATATCAACAAATTTAGTGTTCTTGCTAGAACTAAACAACAGTTTTTATCAATAATACTGGTTAAACCCTTTAATATACTGATTATTAACATTTTACTTTAACAAAACAAATATAGGTAAGGAAAATTATATTTAAAAATTAAGATCCAAAAATCTCAGAATTAACTTATAATAATTTTACAATTACATATGCAAAACAAAAATATACTAAACATTGTGTTTATGCCGTTATTATTACACAAAAATTTAAACATTATGAAAACAATCATTACATTCAGTTTATTTATTTTCTTTATAACAAATATTATATCTGGGCAAACCTCAATAATAAAAGGTATTGTTAAAGATGAAAATGGGGAAATTATTGAGAAAGCTATTGTTATTTGTAAAGAGCAGGAAGTTATATCTAGTCTAGACGGAACATATTCAATAGAAATACCTTCCGAAAAAGCGGTGAAAATTACATTTAGCCATCCTTCTTTTCAAGCCTACTCAAGGCGTATTATGATACGAAAGAAGAAAGTTACATTCTTTTCTCCAAAATTGACTAATAAGCTAACCGGCTTATTTTAATAACCTGAGTTCAATTTGTTTTTATGGCAACCTCTATTAATTAGTTTTGACGACAAATTTTTTATATCAAAAACTCAGTTTGAGTTTAGATTGATTCTATAATTTGTGTAATAACTAAATCAATTCATAAGTCGCTTGTTTTTAATTAA
>JAKISU010000131.1 GCA_021648445.1 Flavobacteriaceae bacterium | reverse complement strand
TCCTCATCAAATAAGCCTTTTTTTCCTTGTGCTTTGTACATTTGGTTTAAATTGGATTTTTACAAGGTAAATATACAGATAATTATATGATTGACAGATGGTTAAATTTTAGAAGTCCCCTTAATAAGGATGTCTAGATCAACAGTTCTATTTTTGGCAAACTCTTTTATAATATCAATACTGATTTGTGCTTGCTCTTTTGTTCCAAATAGTTGAATTTCAGATACCACATTTTCAAACTTTAGCCTATTGTCTGCATTCCATTCTCTATGAGTAATATCTTGAGTAAGAATTCTATACGCAGAAATTAAATGATCTAGAGAAATTTCTCTTCTCTTGTTTATTCTATTTCTTCTTTCGGTAAAGTAATGCCCAATTAACCAACCAATTAAGGCAGTTAATACTGTCACAAATATTTTAATAAAATCTATATCCATTATGATAAAATCCTCTTTACTAACTTTTCTTTAGCATCTACATCATCTCCACACAACCATTGTATCACATTATCTTCCCAAATAGCATCACATTCATTTTGATCGATGATATTACGTTCCATCGATAAATCTAAGATTTTTCCCGGATATGAGGATTGTGATTCACTTTCCATTTCACCCAGTGGATATGGATCATCTAAGCCCATGACTACTTGTTTAAAACCTTGGTTTTCGACTAATAATTTTAGAGATCCGGTATCGTGAACTAGCGTATCAAAAAAGATATTTTTATGTCCAACTGCTTTTCTTGGATGTTGCTGTCCTTTAAATAAATCGGGTCTGCCGTCAAAACCTTGAATACGTCTTCCTAAATTAATTTGTGATAATTGCCCGCCATGAGCAAAACAAGTTCTCATATTAGGATATTTATCTTGATAACCACTTAAGGTTAAAAAATGATATGCATCAGCACATTGTGCCAGCATCCATATCAAATGAAAACGCCATGAAGTATTTTCTAATAGAATAAATTTTTCGCCATCATAAGGGTGAATTTCAACTGCTAAATTATACTTGTTTGCCAGTTCAAAAATAGGTTCATTCTCTTCATCAAAAATACAACGCCAAGTACCAATTGTATCCATATAATGTGTAGGTAAACACAATAATTGCATGCCTAATTCTTCTACACAACGTTCAATTTCCCAGCATGCACCACGTACAAATCCGGGATGTACAACAAATCCTGTAGTAAATTTAGAAGGATGATCATGTTGTATTTTGGCATTAAAATCATTTTGAAAACGCAAGGCTTGTTTCATTTCTTCAACTCGCAATCCATTTCCATATAATTGTGACAAGTTTAATACAACAGCATGATCGATATTAAAGCGATCCATCCATTCTAATTTTTCATCTAAAAAGAAACTAGAATCGGTTACCGGACGTTTCCAATTTTTTTGAAGCATGAATTTCCGGTCTTTATCAACCCAAAAAATACCTTTATCTTTCATAAACTGAGGTATTTCCTCAGGGTAAGGTAATAAATGTGAGTGACCGTTGATGCGTAGTTTACGTTTTTTCATATTTTGTCATTCCTGCGAAGGCAGGAATCTGTTTAATTATAATTCTGTTTTAATTTATGAGATTCCTCCTACCTAGGAATAACAAATTTTGATTGTTTAACCCTTCGACTGCGCTCAAAGAGACAATCAAAAAAAGCAATAACTTACTTCGGTGGTTCCATCATTTCATCACATTTCGAGCAAGTCCGTTTATTTTTATCTCCATAATATTTATCAAAAATACCGGGCATATCAGTTTCAATATCATCTAAGGCAAATTTTTCTCTATAAAGCGGATGGTTACAATGTTCACAATACCATTCCAATGCATCCATCATACCTTCAGAACGAGGATACTCAATTACCAAACCAACAGTATTAGCAACACGTTGAGGTGAGTGTGGCACTTTAGGAGGTAATAAATAAATATCTCCTTCATTGATATGGATGTCTTGCGGTTTACCATCAACCATGATTTTCAATATCATATCGCCTTCTACCTGATAGAAAAATTCAGGAGTTTCATTGTAGTGATAATCTTTTCTGCTATTCGGCCCGCCCACCACCATTACAATGTAATCTCCATCTTTCCAGACTACTTTATTGCCAACAGGGGGTTTTAATAAATGACGATTTTTGTCAATCCACTTTTTAAAATTTAAAGGTTGTACTAATTTACTCATGAGAAAGTCCCCTCTTAATCTCCCCGAAGGGGAGAAACTCAAAGCGGGAATTTGAGTTGTTATTAAACTTTAATTTGGTAATAAAGATAATATAATTCATTCAACTATTTTCCTTCCTTTTGGATTAACGAAGTTACAGAGCAAAGCTCAATTAGGGATGGGATTACAAAGATTTTGTTCTACCACCATCAACAGGTAAATTAATTCCGTTAATATATGCAGCAGCTTCACTTGCCAAAAAAGCAACAGCATTGGCTATTTCACCAGGCTGTGCAAACCGTTTAGCCGGAACTGTATTTTTCATAGCTTTAGAAACTTCTTCGATAGGCTTACCTGTTTTTAAAGCTTTATTATTAATAATTTCTGTCAAACGCTCTGTAGCTGTAGCTCCCGGAAGTACATTGTTAACAGTAATACCATACTGTCCTAACTCATTTGCCAATGTTTTACTCCAATTTGCCACAGCACCTCTGATGGTATTTGACACACCCAATCCGTCTAGCGGTTGTTTTACAGAAGTGGAAATAATATTGATAATTCTTCCAAAATCTGATTTTTTCATTCCCGGTACAACCGCTTGTACTAAGACATGATTGCTTTTTAGATGTTGCGTAAAGGCTTGTTCAAAATCTTCTAAATCAGCTGTAAAAACAGGTCCACCTTTTGGTCCGCCGGTATTATTGACTAATATATGATACGTACCAATATTTTTTAGATGTTCAGATACTTTTTCACCCAACTCCTTCGGATTCTGAAAATCAGCAACTATATAGTTATGAGTTTGATAAGTGTTCGGCAATTCTGTAAGTACATCTAATAATTTTTCTTCGTTTCTAGCTATCAATGTTACATTGGCACCTAATTCTGCTAATGCCATTGCTGATGCTTTACCTATACCTTGTGTGCTTCCGCAAACTAAGGCATTTTTGTTTTTTAAGTTTAAGTTCATTCCCATCCCAACCTTCCCAAAGGGAAGGAGTTTTATTTTTAGTTATTATTAATAATTTTTACTGTCATCACGAGGAATGAGGCACGAATGACGTGGTGATCTCTTTAATCTTAAAGAATTTGTTTTAAGAGATTGCCACGTCGTTCCTCCTCGCAATGACGTCTAGTATTTTATACACACATTTTTAGCTTCTGTAAAAAATCGTAATGCTTCAAATCCGCCTTCACGACCAACACCAGATGCTTTTACACCACCAAATGGTGTGCGTAAATCGCGCATCATCCAAGTATTTACCCAAACAATTCCAGTTTGTAATTTGTTACTCATTCTCATGGTACGCTTTAAATTATTTGTCCACAAGGTAGCGGATAATCCGTATTTTACCTTATTTGCCATTTCTAACACTTCATCTTCTGTTTTAAAAGGCATAATGGTTACTACAGGCCCAAATATTTCTTCTTGATTCACACGACATTCGTCAGTGGACACTTCTATAACTGTTGGCTCTAAATAATAGCCATTTTCATATCCTTTGATAGTTACTTCATTTCCTCCACAAAGAATTATTCCATCTTCTTCTTTTGCAATTTCAATATACTGTATTACTTTTTCGAGATGAGATTTAGAAACCAACGCTCCAATATTGGTGGTTGAGTCTGATGGATGCCCAACTTTTAATGCTTTTACTTTTTTTACAAAATCAGTTTTGAATGTATCATAAATTGATTGTTCTACAAAAATCCGACTTCCACAAAGGCAAATTTGTCCTTGATTTGCAAATGACGAGCGAACAGTTGTTTCTAACATTTCATTATAATCACAATCAGCAAAAATGATATTTGGATTTTTCCCTCCTAATTCTAACGATAATTTTTTAAACATTGGTGCAGCTACTTTGGCAATATGTGCTCCGGTTGCTGTTCCGCCCGTAAAAGAAATGGCTTTAATATCAGGATGTTCCACAATGGCTTGTCCGGTTGTTGAGCCTAAGCCATGCACAATATTTAAAACTCCTTTTGGTAAACCGGCTTCATTGCAGATTTCACCCAACAAATAAGCTGTCATTGGTGTGATTTCACTAGGTTTGGCTACTACACAATTTCCTGCTGCAATTGCAGGAGCTATTTTCCAAGTAAAGAGATAAAGTGGGAGGTTCCATGGTGAAATACAACCTACAACGCCAATAGGTTGACGTAAGGTATAATTGATAGCGTTCTGACCTACACTTTCATGACTTTCACTGGCAAATTGTGTAATGGCATTTCCGAAAAAGCGAAAATTACTTGCTGCTCGTGGTATATCAACTGTTTTTGCTAAAGAAATTGGTTTGCCATTGTCTTTACTTTCTGCTTCTGCAAAACGTTGTAAATTTTCTTCTAATAATTCTGAAATTTTTATTAGAATTCTACTACGTTCTTCTATGGTAGTTTGACCCCAAGTTGGAAAAGCGTTTTTTGCAGCTTTATAGGCTTCTTCAATATCTTCTGTTGATGAATTTGGAATTTGTCCATAGATTTCTCCGTTGGATGGATTGTAATTATCTATCCATTCGTCAGTGATGGGAAGCAAAAATTGATCGTTGATGTAGTTTTTTATTTTGTGCATTTTGTCATTCCCTCGAAGGTGGGAATCTTATTATTTTTAGTTACAATTATACTATTTTAAACCCTTCCATCCGCTTTGGCAGACACCTTCCCTTATCCCGATAGCTATCGGGAGGGAAGGAATTTTAAAGAGTACTTCTATTAATATGTTATAGTTTTTTATTTTCATTTTTTGTTTAATCGGATCTATTCTTTATAATTTTTACGAAATCATGGTTAGATTCTAGTCCTTCCCTTTGGGAAGGATTTAGGATGGGCTTTTATAAGCCATCACCTTAATTTCCACCACCAAATCAGGATGTGGTAATTGATGTACGGCTACTGTGGTTCTGGTTGGTCCGGTTTTTTTATCAAAAAATTCAGCATAAGCTTCATTATAACCTGCAAAATCATTCATATTTACTAAAAATGAAGTCACATCAACCACATCTGCTAAGGTAGCACCTTCTTTAATCAAGTTCTTTTCAATGTTTTTGATCACTTCACGAGTCTGTTCTTTGATGTCTAAATACTTTGTACCCATTTCATCAATTATATTAACGCCTGCAATGGTATTGTCTGCTCTACGAGAACTTGTACCTGAAACGAATATAAAATTGCCAACGCGTTTTGTGTGTGGATATGCTCCTCTGGGTGTTACTTTGTTGCTCATATATTATCCCCTCTTAATCTCCCCAAAGGGGGAGAAACTCTTAATTGGGTGGATTAAGAGTTTATGGTACTTAATTTTTTGAATTCATTTATTTTTTAAATATAACTCTTCATTTTTCTTCTTTTTACTCTTCGGGGTTTTCTGTCTTGATACAAAACGAACCAAAAAATCATATTGAAATGAGGAAATTGCTTCGCATCATTCTCTTTCGGAATTACGTGCTTAAAGCTTCGCTTTGCATCTCCATTCCTTCTTTCATTATTTCTACATTTCAATGGTTTCAATGCTACACATTGATATTATTAATAATTTTCTAACATCTATTTCAATCCTGCTACCTTATCCTCATCTAATATTTCTTTAGTTTCAGCTTTTATTGTTGCTAAAATAGACTTTAAATCGTTAGTAAGATCAATGTCGTTATCTGCGATCATATTTAAAATTGCTTTGTCTTGTGCTCTTCCTTTAAGCATTGCTGTATGATACGGTATATCTTCATTAAATGTTACCATCGAATACTTAGAAAAATATTCGGTTGGAAATGTTTTTTCCAATGCCACTTCTAAGGCACGTTTTTGTTTAAAGATCGGATTTGAAACATGATCTCGCATTTCAAAATAGTTTTCTTCAGCCAAATCTCCAATAGCATCTGCATCTTCTTTTCGTGTTTTTTGATATTCCTTAAAAATGGTTTCCCAATTACCATTATGCTCATCAATAATACCATCTAAAACAGTAACATCTTCAAAAGAAGCATTCATACCTTGTCCATAAAAAGGAACTACAGCATGTGCAGCATCTCCCAGTATCAATGTTTTATGTTGATAATACCAGGGTGAGCATTTTACGGTTCCTAATGCTCCGGTGGGATTGTTAGAAAATTCACTTGCTATATCCGGAATTAGTTCTAGCGCATCAGGAAATTGTTTTTGAAAAAACTCCCTAATCTTTTTCTCAGTTGTTAAATTATTGAAATTATATTCACCTTCATCATAACTTAAAAATAAGGTAACGGTAAAGCTTCCGTCAAGATTTGGTAATGCAATCAACATATAATCGCCTCTGGGCCAAATATGTAAATGGTCTTTACTGATTAGATGATTTCCATCTTTTGATGGAGGAATTTCTAATTCTTTATAACCATGTGTTAGGAAATTCTGCGAAAAACTAAAAAGGAATTTACGCTCTAAATAATAACTTTTCCGTAAAACAGATCCGGCACCATCAGTACCGAAAATGACATCTGCTTTTGCTTTAAAATTCTCTTTAGTGTTGTGATTGTAAAATGAAGCTATATTGTTTTCTAGGTCAACTGCTGTACATTCATTGTTAAAATGAATAGTCAAATTATCATATAGATCAGCTTCTGTGAGTAGTAAACCATTCAGTTCACCTCTTGAAATAGAATTGATATATTCTCCTTCTCTTCCTGAATAATTAGAAGCAAAGGTATTTCCTTCTAAATCATGAATTAATCGTCCATACATTGGGATACAGATCTTCCTTGCTTTTTCTTCTACGCCGGCTAAACGTAAGGCTTTAAATCCTCTATCTGATAATGCTAAATTTATGGATTTTCCGGCAGAAATATCAGTGGTTCGTAAATCGGACCTGCTTTCATAGACATTTACATTATAGCCTCGTTGTGCAAGCCGTAAAGCTAATAATGATCCGCAAAGTCCGGCACCGATGATGAGAACTTCCCCTCCTATATCCTCCCCTAAGGGGAGGACTTTTTTGTTTTGTTTTTTATTATTAGTATTTGAATTCAAGATAAAATATTGTTTATAAATTAAGTTTCCTTTCCTTCTGAAAGGATTAAGGATAGGGTTTCAACCATATAATATACATCCTGAAATGTATTGTATAATGGTACAGGAGCACAACGTATCACATCCGGTTCACGCCAGTCAGTAATAATATGGGCTTCTGTTAGTTTTTTATGTAAACTTTTATCTGCATTTGCTACTTGAATAGATAGTTGGCAACCTCTTTCTTCTGGGTTTTCAGGGGTGATTATTTTAATACTATCATTTTCCAAGGCATTGATCAAAAACTCAAAATAACCTGTTAATTTTTTAGATTTCTTTCGTAAAGCATCCATACCTACTTCATTAAACATATCTAATGAAGCTTTGATAGCCGCCATCGATAAAATGGGCGGATTGCTCAATTGCCAACCTTCGGCTCCAGCTATAATATCAAAAGGTTGACGCATATTAAATCGTGTTTCTTTATTATGATTCCACCAACCGGAAAATCGCTTTAAGCCTTTATTATGTGCATGTTTTTCATGGACAAATAATCCGCCCAAACTTCCCGGACCTGAATTCAAATATTTATAAGTACACCAAGCTGCAAAATCGACATTTGAATCGTGTAGATTTGGTTGAATATTTCCTACACCATGAGCCAGATCGATACCCACCATACACCCTTTTGCGTGCCCTAATGTTGCTATTTGTTTTATATCGAGGTATTGTCCTGTGTAATAGTTTACACCGCCAATTAATAATAATGCAATTTCATCACCTTGTTCTTCTAAAATGGTTTCCAGATCTTCCATTTGTAAGAGGTCTTCGCCTTCTCTGGGTTTCCAGAGTATTAGATCATCTTCACTATCAAATCCATGAAAATTCAATTGCGATTCAACTGCATACCTATCAGAAGGAAAAGCATCACTTTCAATGACAATTTTATACTTGGTTTTTGTTGGTCGATAAAATGAAATCATTAATAGGTGCAAATTAGTGGTCAATGTATTCATAATTACCACTTCTATAGGTTTAGCACCTACAATTTTTGCCATAGATTCTGTCAAAAACTCATGATATGGCATCCAAGGGTTTTTGGCTTCAAAATGACCTTCTACACCAAAATTTGCCCAATCATCTAATTCTTGTTGAAGATATGCTTGTGTAGTTTTAGGCTGTAAACCCAATGAATTTCCTGTAAAGTACAACCAATCATTTCCGTTTTTATCTTTTGGAATATGAAATTGTTCTCTATAGTTTGATAATTCATCTAATTGATCTTGTTTTTTAGCAAATTCAAGACTGGTTTTATAATTGGACAATGTAAACTGTTTTTTGATTTCCTAACAAAAATAAGAATTTATATACTTTCTATACGAATAATTTAAAATTACTTAACTTATTAAAGGGGACTTCTAAAAATTAACTCATTGTCAATTAGCTAATTATGCTTATCTTTATGGTGTAAAAAAGTCATGAAAATGTATAAAACACAAGGGAATAAAGGCTTATTTGATGAGGAGTTCACAA
>JAKISU010000130.1 GCA_021648445.1 Flavobacteriaceae bacterium | reverse complement strand
AAAATAGCCCTAAACCTATTGAAAAAGGACACCTCCGCTAAAATAGGAGTCAAGAGCAGAAGGCTCAAAGCAGCATGGAGCAACCAATACCTCTTGAAAATACTCAATTTATGATGCGTTTGCCCTGGTGAAATGGACTGTCAACTGAACACTGCCTACTGCTTATATGGCTCCAGTAAATCCCATAAATTACCATATAGATCTTCAAAAACAGCAACGATTCCATATTCTTCTTTCTTAGGAGGTCGTATAAAATGGATTCCTCTTTCTACCATTTTATTATAATCTCTCCAAAAATCATCAGTATATAAAAAGAGAAAGACACGTCGACCACTTTGATTTCCAACGAATGCACTTTGCTTATCATTAGCAGCTTTGGCAAGTAATAAACTACACTCTTTCGCTCCCGGTGGCGAAACTAATACCCATCTTTTAAATTCACTTAATTTTGTATCTTCAATAAGATTAAAATCGAGTTTTTTAGTATAAAATTTGATTGCTTCATCATAATCATCTACTACTAAAGCAATATGCGCTATGGTTTGTTTCATGTGTTTATATTTATTGTCTGCTGTCCCTCCAGAGGCGGGCAGGTGGCAGACTGGGTTTTTTTAAGTTACATGGAGCATCCTTTATTGGTTATACATTTGTGCAAGAATAATTTAGAAAGGAGTTTCATAATCTTAATTATTGCTATTTGTTCCCTTCCCTTTGGGAAGGGTTAGGGATGGGCTTTCTTTTCCTAATATCATCAGATAAAATTCCGGTGCCATCATGTTTCCAGCCTGGAGGTTTTACAATGTATTTTAGTCGATTAACAAACGAAATTTTAGATGTAAATACATCCTTAAATAATGCTATCCATTCATGGAAAGCCACATATAGAGGATTAAAGGAAGAGATATTTTTTATCAATCCATATACAGGTTTCTCTTCTTCAGGTATAAAAGTACCAAACCATTTATCCCAAATAATAAAGATACCGGCATGGTTTCTATCTAAGTATTGCGGATTTGTAGCATGGTGTACTCTATGATGAGAAGGTGTATTGAAAATAGCTTCAAACCAGTTTGGCATTTTTTTAATGAGTTCAGTATGTATCCAATATTGATAGATCAAACTAATAGACATTTGTGCTAAGATCATTACAGGATGAAATCCCAGTAACGGTAGCCATAACCAAAAAATAAATCCTAAAAAATTACCTGTCCATGTTTGACGAAGTGCAGTACTCAAATTATATTTTTGCGAAGAGTGATGTACTATATGTGATGCCCAAAAGAATCTACTCTCATGGCTAATTCTATGGAACCAATAATAAGCAATGTCGTCAGCAAATAAAATAAGAATCCAAGCCCACCATACAAATGGAATGGTAAAAAAACGAAAGTTTTCATATACAAATATGAAGACACCAAAGATCAAAGCTTTACTGAGTATTCCTAAAAACACATTACCCAATCCCATTGTGACAGAAGTTACGGCATCTTTGGTTTCGTAAGCATTTGCTTTTTCGCGCGCATCAACTATTATTTCTATAATCAACGTAATTATAAAAAAAGGAATGGCGTAAAGAATTAAATCTGGTATTTCAGGTATTTCCATAATTTGAATTGATAAAAATTATTGTTTTGAATAGATCTAAGACTTTATGGCTCTATGTCGTTTATAGTGGGTAACATGCTTAGTGTAATTTTGCCCTCGAATTACGTAACCTTTACAGAAATGACATTGTGCTTTACAGAACAGTTAATAATATAAATCACCCACCTAAATTAGCATAGAGCCGACTTTATGGACAAAGTTAACAGAAAAACACATACTCTTTCAGATAAATCATATTAGGTAAAAACTATTTTGTAATTTATTATGCTGCGATGGGCTTTAAGCCATGGATTATCATTAACACTTTAATTATCAATTAATTGAATAAAAATAATCTTTTATCTTTCATCTTAAAGCGAAGCGATCTTTTGTCTTATTAAATATAACACGAAAAATACATTGATTTTGATTTATTTTAAAGATGTCAAATAACAAAAAGATTCGTATATTTGCACGCTTAAAAATAAACATTAAAATTAAAAATTATGAATCATTACGAAACTGTTTTCATTTTGAATCCCGTTTTATCTGATACTCAGGTAAAGGAAACAGTAAAGAAGTTTAATGACTACTTGGTTTCTAAAGGTGCCGAAATGATCCACAAAGAAGATTGGGGCTTAAAAAAATTAGCATATCCAATCCAAAAGAAAAAAACTGGTTTTTACCATTTATTTGAATTTAAAGTTGCCGGTGATGCAATCGGTGCTTATGAATTAGAATTTAGAAGAGATGACAGTATTATGCGTTATTTAACTGTTAAGTTAGACAAACATGCTGTAGCTTGGGCAGATAAAAGAAAAGAACGTGAAAAAGCAACTAAAAACTAAGTTATGTCATCAATAGAACAACAAGCAAAAGGAGGTAACAAAGCAGATATTAGATATTTGACTCCATTAGATATAGATACGAAACAAAAAATTAAGTATTGTCGTTTTAAGAAAAACGGAATTAAATATATCGATTATAAAGATGCAGATTTTTTAATGTATTTGGTAAATGAACAAGGTAAAATTTTACCTAGACGTTTAACAGGTACTTCTTTAAAATATCAACGTAAAGTATCTCAGGCAATTAAAAGAGCGCGTCATTTGGCATTAATGCCTTATGTAGGTGATATGTTAAAATAATAAAAAAATTAGTATGGAACTTATATTAAAACAAGACGTAGCAAATTTAGGATTTCAAGATGATGTTGTAACTGTAAAAAATGGTTATGGTCGTAATTTTTTAATTCCTCGAGGATATGCAGTTTTAGCAACTTCATCTGCAAAAAAAGTATTGGCAGAAGTATTAAAGCAAAGAGCTTTTAAAGATGAGAAGATCGTTAAAGAAGCGCAAGCTGTTGCTGATGCTATCAAAGCATTAGAAATAAAAATACCAGCCAAAGTTGGTACTGGTGATAAACTTTTTGGTTCAGTCAGCAATGCTGATGTTGCCGGAGCTATTGCGAAATCAGGTAATGAAATTGATAAAAAATTCATTACTGTTTCCGGTGGTTTGGTTAAAAGACTAGGTAAATACAATGCAAAAGTGCGTTTACACAGAGAGGTTATTGTTGAACTTCCTTTTGACGTAGTTGCAGAGAAGAAGTAAACATTTGTTAATAAAATAAATGCTAAGTAAAAGAGCTATTCTTAAGAATAGCTCTTTTTTTATTAACTTCGTATTTACAAATTAATTCAAATTAAATATTATGAAACGAACATTAATAAATATTTAAAATTTATTAATGTGAGAACGTAGTGATTACAGACGTTCTTAATTTTATAATCAATTTAATATCAAATAACTATTAAAATTTAAATGTATGAAAAAAAATTATTTTTTTGCAGTGACCTTTTTCTTTGTTGCATTAAGTTCATTTGCACAAGTAACAACCTCTAATATTAAAGGTTCAGTTATAGATGATCAAAATCAACCATTACCGGGCGCAAATGTAGTTGCAGTCCATACGCCAACAGGCACTAAATATGGAGGAACTACTAATTTAGATGGAAGGTATAGTTTATTCAATATGCGTGTTGGTGGACCATATACTGTAACTATTAGTTATGTAGGATTTAAAAATCAAGAATTTAAAGAGGTTTTTTTAACATTAGGTAAGACACTTTCACTTGATGTTAAATTAGTCCCTGACAGCCAACAATTAGAAGAAGTTGTGTTGCAGGCACCAAGTGCCGGTAGTGTTTTTGGCAATGATCGTACAGGCGCAGAAACGAGTATAGGTAGAAGAGAAATAACTACTTTACCAACAATATCACGTTCTGCATCTGATTTTACTAGGTTAGAACCTTCTGCTAGTGGAGGCTCTTTTGGAGGTAGAAACGATCAATTTAATAATTTTTCGTTAGATGGTGCTATTTTTAATAATCCCTTTGGGCTAGACGCAGCAACCCCGGGTGGGCAAACTGATGCACAACCAATATCTTTAGATGCGATTGACCAAATTCAAGTATCTTCTGCACCATATGATGTAACGCAATCTGGTTTTACAGGAGCTTCTGTTAACGCCGTAACCAAAAGTGGTACCAATGAATTTCATGGTACGGTGTATGGTTTTTTTAGAAATGAAGATATGACCGGTAGCAAAATAAAAGGAGATGAACTGGGCGATGCAAAACTAGAACAAGTTCAAACAGGAATCAGTATTGGTGGCCCAATAGTAAAGAATAAGCTATTCTTCTTTGCAAATTTTGAAAAAGATAATAGAGATGATTTAGGACAAAACTGGTTACCCAATAGAGGAACAGGCGCTGTAAATGAATCTAGGGTTTTATTGGCTGATTTGATTGCTGTTCGTGACGGTTTTGCAGCTATTGGTTATGATACAGGGGCATTTGAAGGCTTTATACATAAATCAAATTCTACTAAAGGAATTTTTAAATTAGATTGGAATATTAACGATAATAATCGTTTGGCTGTTATTTATAATTTTTTAAATGCCTCAAAAGACAAGCCTGCACATCCCACTGCAATAGCATTTAGAGGGCCAAGTGCTTCAACAATACAGTTTGAGAATTCTGGTTATCAAATAAATAATAAGTTACAATCTGTTCAGGTAGAATTAAATTCAACCTTGGCTGATAATGCTTCAAATAAGCTACAAATAGGGTATACGCATTTTAATGATTTTAGAAATCCATTTTCAAAACCGGGACCATCAGTTAACATTACTAAAGATGGTTCGCCTTATATTATTGTAGGTCATGAACCTTTTTCTATACATAATAGATTAGATCAAAAAGTATTTCAATTTTCAAATAACTTAAATTTTCATAAAGGAAACCATACGTATACTATTGGTATCTCTTTTGAAAAATTTCAGTTTGACAATTCATTTAATTTAGTCAGTTATGGATTTGACCTTTTTGGAAGTGTAGATATAGCTGATTTTGATGCGAATGATTATGTAGCAACAATAGCTAATGCTGAAGCTACTTTTGCAGCTAATAACGCTGTGCCACCAGGAACTCCGGGAGGTTGGGCTTTAGCCGAAACCAATGTAGGTCAAATGGCTTTTTATGTGCAAGATGAGTGGACAGCTTCTGATAAATTCAAATTAACTTATGGATTACGTATGGATAAACCTTTGTTTTTTGACTCTGCTGAAAAAGCGCAAGATGTTATTGATAGAGGCTTTGTGATCGCTGGTCAACCTTATGAGAACCCTAATACTGGAGAAACAGTATTTATTGACAATACTCAAATGCCAAATAATGATTGGATATTCTCACCAAGAGTTGGTTTTAATTATGATGTTAAAGGAGATGACACCTTCCAACTTCGTGGAGGTTCAGGACTTTTTACAGGTCGTTTTCCTTTTGTGTGGTTAGGTAACCAGATTGCAGCACCAGATGTGTTTTTCTTACAAGCAGTTGACCCTGATTATAAATTTCCACAAGTATGGAGAACTAATTTAGGAGCAGATAAAAAATTTGAAAATGGTTTGATTTTAACTGCTGACCTGTCTTATACTAAAGATATCAATGGTCCACAGGTACAACATTGGGGATTAACTTCTCCTTCTGGTACTTTGGCAGGTGTTGATAATAGACCCGTTTACACCGCAGGTGATGCGCTTAATGGATTTGGTTTAGGAGCCGGTCCATTTGTGTTTACGAATTCAGATAAAGGTAGAATCTGGAATGCTTCTTTGAAAGCTCAAAAATCATTTGAGAATGGATTATACGCTATGTTAGCCTATAACTATTTAGATTCTAAAGATGTAAATTCTATTGAAGCGGAAATTACAAGTGATGCTTTTGCAGGAAATCCAATTGTGGGAGATGTTAATAATGATGAGTTGGGCTTTTCTAAATATGGAGATCAACATAGAGTTATAGGTGCAGCTAGTAAAAAATGGACCTATGGTAATGATAAATGGTCAACTACGCTGTCAACTTTTTTTGAATATGCAAGAGGAGGACGTTTTAATTACACTTATGGAGGAGATATTAATGGAGATGGCTCAAGGATAAACGATTTATTATATGTACCAACAACTGCTGAGATTGGTTCGATGCAATTCTCTGGTGCAGGGCAAGCAGCAGCATTTGAGGCATTTATTCAACAAGATGAGTACTTAAGTGGAATAAGAGGTCAATATGCTGAGCGTTATGCAGCAATCGCTCCTTGGAGAGGAAAATGGGATATGAAATTTATTCAAGAAGTTAAAGTATCTGAAAATAATGCGATACAGTTTAGTATTGATATTTTAAATGTTGGAAACTTAATTAGTTCAGATTGGGGATTGGTACAACAGCCTAATAATGTGCAACCTGTAGGTGTAACTGTAGATGCAAGTAGTGTACCTACCTATACGTTTAATCCTGAATTAACAGAAACGTTTGGTTACGATTCTAGCTTACTTTCTAGATGGCAAATGCAATTCGGATTGAGGTATATTTTTTAATAATAATAATAATTTATAACATAAAACCGCTCTGTTAATGAGCGGTTTTTTGATTTCACAGTATGAAGTATAAACAATTAACTAAAGAACAGTTTAATGAATTACATCAAGAATTCGCTCAGTTTTTAGCTACGCAACAAATTGATGCAAACGAATGGAATATCATTAAAAAAGATAAACCAGAAATGGCTGAAGAAGAACTGAACTTATTCAGTGATGTAGTTTGGAATGATGTATTGAATAAAATTAAATACTTAGAACATTTTTCTAAGCAAAGCCTTAATTTATTTAAATGTGATGTAAAAGAAATTTTAAGAATAGTAGTTCAAGTCAATAGATCTGAGTTTGATTTTTTTAATGATAAAGATTATCAGTGGTTTATCAATAATACAAATGATGATTCTATACAGTTTTTTAAAGGAACAAAAGTCTATGATAAAGAGCGTAATATAGAATTGTTCGATTTAATTCAAAAAGGAAGTGTAATCTGTGATGGTAAATTATATGAAAGTGTTTTTAAATTGATTAAAAACTAAATTCATTATCATAATTTTAATCTCGTTTTAGTTTCAATGGCTTTTAACACTTTTCTGCCTCTATTTTTATAACCGGTACTACCCGTAGGGATGGTTTTTTCTATAACCAATACCAGTTCAGGGTGTATCCAATCATATTGTGTTCCTAATAAATATAGAGTTTGCATTGAGTAAGCTTTTACAGCGGTTTTTTGATTACCAATCATCCAATCAAAACTAGCTTCAATAATTTTTTCAAGATGCTCTTTAGTAATGATATTTTTATAGTAAAGATTGTTTTTTGTAAAATATAAAACCATTAATAGTTCGCATATTTTAGCACAAGGTCTTATACTTCCTTCAAGTTTTACTTTAGTTAAAAGTTCAAAAAAACCATTTAAATGAGGAATAATAATCTCTATTTTTGATTTACAAGCAAGCTCAAAAATACGAGCGGAAAATTTTGAATTTTTATCATCAACATCATTCATATTATTCAATAAAATAGAAATCCATGACGGATTTTTCACACAAGTTTCTACTAACATTTTACCATGTTTTAATCTAATGGACTTATCATTGAGTATTTTTATGAATGTTGCTTTAACCATGCAAATAATTTTCAATGAGATTTTTCACTCCAATAGTTGCTTTTTTAGAAATAATGGTCAAATTATTAAAACTATGCTGATTTACAGATGGTTTAGGGTCAATAAAATAGATGGGTGTATTTGATTTTATGTAATTTACTAAACCGGCTGCAGGATAAACCTGCATAGATGTACCAATAATAACTAAAATATCTGCTGTACGGGTAATTTCAATAGCTTTTTCAAGCATGGGTACAGCTTCACCAAACCAAACAATATGTGGGCGTAATTGAGAACCTTTCTCACAAGTATCACCTAGATTTATATCTTTTGCTCTACTATAGATCAAATTAGGATTAAATGTACTTCTAACTTTTAATAATTCACCGTGTAAATAGAGTACATTATTGCTTCCTGCACGTTCATGTAAATCATCTACATTTTGAGTCACAATCGTAACATCAAATAAAGCTTCTAAATCTGCTAAAGCAATATGTGCACTATTGGGTTCAACATCTAATAATTGTCTGCGACGTTGGTTGTAAAAATCTAATACCAATTCAGGGTTGCTTTTAAATCCCTGTGGTGATGCTACTTCCATAACATCATGTCCTTCCCATAATCCGTCAGCATCTCTAAACGTTTTAATACCACTCTCTGCACTCATCCCGGCTCCGGTAAGTATTACTATTCTTTTTAACATGTTTGAAAATTTACACTAAATTAAAACTAATTATTAAAATACAATATTTTGGGGAACAATGAAAAAATATAATTTTTTACTTAGATGTTTGTCAGATAGTTAGAGTTTAGTCTTAGGTCTAATATCTAAACAGTCCCGAGGTTTCGGGAATCTTTTGTCTTTTACCGGACAATAATATTTATTGATAATAGTGTCTAAAGTAACAATAAACTTGTATTTAAAACTTCACATCTTTGCGAGATGAAAAAACTTTGCGTTCTTTGCGTGAAATCAAAATAGAGATGCCCTTAAGTGAAAGATACGCAACTTTTAAATTATTTATTATGACTATCGGATTACTTGCATAAGTGCTAGACATTTCGTATCTTACTGACTATAAATTAGTTAAGCATGAAGATTCGAGATTTTTTCAAGAGATTCCCCGATGAGACGAGTTGCAAGACTCATTT
>JAKISU010000129.1 GCA_021648445.1 Flavobacteriaceae bacterium | reverse complement strand
ATAGCCAATAATGTTCTTGATGTTGGCATCGTTTACAAACAACCCCTTGTTTGTCTCTTTCTGATTTAAAATGAGTCTTGCAACTCGTCTCATCGGGGAATCTCTTGAAAAAATCTCGAATCTTCATCTTTAACTAATTTAAGGTCAGTAAGATACTAAATATTTAGCGCTTATGCAAGTAATCCGATAGTCATATAATTTTATATTTTGAAATATTAGTGTCCGATTAACATTTTTACCGATTTTATTTTTTTAATAATATGTGTAAATTCAAGGAAGTTCTTTTTTTGACACCTTGCTATTCAGTTTTATACAATAATTCCATTAAATGGTTGACTATAGAATAGAATATTGATGTAAAATATTGATTTTTAAATCACACAAATTAGTCTAACAGAAAAGCGGTCTAATATCTTTTATCGGACAATACTAATTTTGAAATTTCACTTTTTACCTACAAGTAATGATAAAATGATAATGATGTCATTGTGTCCCAAGACTTCGGGACTTCCTCGCAATGACATGCTATTTTGTATCTACCATTTTCCGTAAAGGAACCGGTAAATCAATATTTTCTTTAAGAAATCTTTTATGTACGGCTTCTAGTAGATCAGATTTTACCTGAAATTCTTCATAAGGATCTGAAACCCATATAAAAGCACGTAAATAGATGCCATTTTCATTGATTTCTTTTACTCTAATTCTAATTTGATCAACACCCTCGGCTATTTCTTCAGGACTACGATTATCTATAATATAGGTCAATTTTAAAGCCTCTTCGGTAATGATCTGTTTTACTTTGTCAATATCAGCATGTAAGCCAACCATGATATTATTAAAGCTATATACATAGGTATCATCAATAGTATGATTGAAAATTGATTCAGTGCTAATTAGAGAATTCGGAATAATAAGGCGTTTATTTTCAAAAGTATTGATTACAGTATGACGTAAAGTAATGTCTTCAACAATACCTAAACGAAAATCATCTAACTTGATAAAATCGCCAACTCTAAAAGGTTTGAATATTACAATAAAAGCACCTGCAATTAAATTTGAAACCGCAGCTTGTGCAGCAAAACCTATAATTGCAGCTAAAATACCTGCTCCAGAAAAAATTAAACCGGCTTTATTTCTAAATAAAGGAATTGTAAAAACAATTATTAAAAAAGCAATAATTCCGAGAAAAAATTTAACGGAATTTTTCATGAATTTTAATCTTGTAATACTATACTGATGGTCTTTGTTTTTTCTGTTGATATATTTTACAAGAAAAAAACGAATAAGTCTAGATAATAACCATGTAATAAAAATGACGACAATTATATAAAGAGCGATATGCCAAAAAGAAGTTAATTCATAAGTTATTGAACCTAATTTCATGTGTTTTTCTTTTTAGTTTTTAAACTTTTTAGAACTCTAAGAAGCAATACAGCAACTAAAATTAGTAAAAATAATACTGCAACGGGATTATTTAATAGGTTAGGTCTTCTTTATTATTAATAATAATAAATGTGTATAAAGTTATAATATATAACATTACCAATCAATAAAAATGACAGTACTTTTGTCAGATTCCAGCCTGAGTAGATAATAATTAATATTTAAGTTAACTTTCAAGTTTAGAATAAAGCTGTTTGTCCATCTTCATCAGTAGGTAGATCATCATTGTTTTGGTTTGTAGCTTTAGACTCTGGAGGGTTCTTTTTTGTTTTTGGGATTTCAATTTCAGAATTATCAGCTACGATTTCTTCTTCTTCAATAACCTCCACCGAATTTACTTCTGGTTCAATATAAGGTAAAGGCTCTAATAAATTAACTTGTTTTATTTTTTCTGTAGTTAATTGATTTCCAATAGCTTTAATACCTTTTATTGCAATAAATCCTTCAAAATTTATAGTTTGATTTTCTAAGCTTCTTTTTGAGAAAACTATTTCGGCTATTGGTCTAAAATCTGTCGCTACAATTTCTAGCTGAGATTTTGGATGTTCGCTAATAAATAATTCTTCTTTATTAGGATTATCTATCATAAAACGTTTTACATAATAACGTTCTTTTTCACCATCATAATGAATAGCAGAAATAGGTTTGTTAGGTACCCATTTTTCTAATACGATCATATCATCATCAAAATGTGTAGATAGGTTTGGAATAATTGTTTTTACATTTCCAGATTGATTGATAATCAATAATCTGTCTTCAGCAGTAAATTCACCTAATAAATCACCTCTGCCATCAACATTTAAGCGTTGTACAGTATCGTCAAACCAAATTTTACGTGGTTTTAAGGTAGAAATACCTTTTTCCTTTAATTCAATCCTTTTAACAGTATATTTAGTAACTGTATTTCCTCTGCTGCTTCTTCCTTTAATAGCTAATTGTGAAAAGTCAATATCCCATTTTAATTTTTTAATACTGCCTACGGCACGCAGATAAATCGTTACTACTTCAGCTTCACCATTAGGGTTCGCAGAAAAATAGAGCACTTTTGATAGTTTATTACCTGCTGTTAGATCATATTCTTTATCGCGGGTAACAGCAGTAACCGAAAAACGTTTCATATAAGTTGTACCAGATTTTCCGTCTTTATAGATTAAATTATATACAGTACGTTTGTCTTTCTTTTTAAAAACTGCAACATGAATGATATTTTTACCTACAAAAGTTTTCGAACCTAATTTTGTAATAATCATTTTACCATCTTCTCTAAATACTATAATATCATCAATATCAGAGCAATCAGTTACAAATTCATCTCTACGTAGTGATTTTCCTATAAAGCCTTCTTCGCGATTTACATATAATTTTGCGTTTTTCATCGCCACTTTAGAGGCAATAATATCTTCAAAAATTCTAATTTCAGTTTTGCGTTCTTTGTCTTTACCGTATTTAGTTTTTAAGTTTTTGAAGTATTCAATGGCATAATCTATCAAATTTGCAAGATGGTTTTTTACTTCAGCAATCTTATCTTCTAAACTTTCTATGTGTTGTTTGGCTTTATCTATATCGAATTTTGATATTTTTTTAATTCTTATTTCCGTCAAGCGGACAATATCTTCCTCAGTAACAGCTCTTTTTAAATGTTTTGTAAAAGGTTTTAAACCTTTATCTATGGCTTTGATAACTCCTTCCCAAGTTTCTTCTTCTTCAATATCACGGTAGATCCTATTTTCAATAAAAATTCGCTCAAGCGAAGCAAAATGCCATTGCTCTTCTAATTCTCTAAGTTGGATCTCTAACTCTTGCTTTAGTAGTGCAACTGTGTGATCTGTTGATTTTCTGAGCATTTCAGAAACACCAATAAATATGGGTTTGTTGTCTTCAATTACACAACATAATGGAGAAATAGATTGTTCACAATTGGTAAATGCATAAAGAGCATCGATTGTCTTATCAGGCGAAACACCGTTTGGTAAATGTACTAAAATTTCTACTTCAGCAGCAGTGTTATCTTCTATACGCCTTATTTTAATTTTACCTTTATCATTTGCTTTTAAGACAGAATCTATCAGAGTAGAGGTAGTTGTTGCAAAAGGAATCTCATTAATAACCAATGTATTTTTATCAAATTGAGATATTTTAGCTCTTACCCGAACTTTACCACCACGAATTCCATCATTATAATTAGTAACATCAGCAATACCACCTGTTAGAAAATCGGGAATTAATTTAAAACTACGTCCTTTTAAATGTTTGATAGATGCATCAATCAACTCATTGAAATTATGAGGTAAAATCTTTGTAGAAAGTCCCACAGCAATACCTTCAGCGCCTTGAGCCAACAATAACGGGAACTTAACAGGTAAATCTATAGGTTCTTTTCTACGCCCATCATACGATTGTTGCCAATCTGTAGTTTTTGGGTTAAAAACAACTTCTAAGGCAAATTTTGAAAGTCTGGCTTCAATATATCTTGATGCTGCAGCTCTATCTCCCGTCAGCGTATTACCCCAGTTACCTTGCATATCAATCAAGAGTTCTTTTTGCCCTAATTGTACCATAGCATCAGCAATACTGGCATCTCCATGAGGATGGTATTGCATTGTATGGCCAACCAAATTTGCCACTTTATTATAGCGACCATCATCCAGATCTTTCATAGACTGCATGATACGGCGTTGAACCGGTTTAAATCCGTCATCAATAGCAGGTACTGCACGCTCCAATATCACATACGAAGCATAGTCTAAAAACCAATCTTTATACATACCTGTTACTTTGGTAATGGTCTCTTGACTATTATTGTTGTTTTGTTCTTCTATGTTTTCGTTTTCTATCATTCTTAATCCTTTCCAGTTAGGAGGAGGTTTTTAAATTTATTTTTTAACCAACTCTGACAGGGTTTGAAAACTTGTTAGAGTTAAAACATTATTTCACTCTTCCGCCAAATCAAGTTCAACTTTCAAATTATCTATAATAAACTTCTGTCTTTCCGGTGTATTTTTACCCATATAGAATGTCAATAATTGATCTATAGACATTTCTTTATCTAACATAACAGGGTCTAGACGGATACTATCTCCAATAAAATGAACGAATTCATCTGGTGAGATCTCTCCCAATCCTTTAAATCTCGTAATTTCCGGTTTCCCTTTTAAACTTTTTATTGCATTTCGTTTTTCCGTTTCAGAATAACAATAATGAGTCTCTTTTTTATCACGAACTCTAAATAAAGGTGTTTCTAAGATATAAAGATGTCCTTCTTTGATCAACTCAGGAAAGAATTGTAGAAAGAAAGTGATTAATAGTAATCTGATATGCATACCATCTACATCGGCATCAGTAGCAATTACTATATTGTTATATCGTAAATTTTCTATACCATCTTCAATATTTAATGCAGCTTGCAACAAGTTAAATTCTTCGTTCTCATAGACTATCTTTTTACTCATTCCGAAAGAGTTGAGTGGCTTTCCGCGTAAACTAAACACTGCTTGTGTATTTACATTACGCGATTTTGTGATAGAACCACTTGCAGAATCGCCTTCGGTGATGAATAGTGTACTGTCTAAACGATTGTCCTTTTTCATATCACCTAAATGCACTCTGCAATCACGTAATTTTTTGTTGTGTAAGTTTGCTTTTTTTGCTCTTTCACGTGCTAGTTTGCGAATACCTGATAGATCTTTACGTTCTCTTTCTGCTTGTAATATTTTACGCTGTATCTGTTCAGCTGCATTAGAATTTTTATGTAGATAATTATCAAGGTTCGTTTTTACAAAATCATTGATAAATGTACGAACGGTTGGTAAGCCACCACCCATATCGGTTGAACCTAATTTTGTTTTGGTCTGACTTTCAAAAACGGGTTCCATTACTTTAATACTAATAGCAGAAACTATTGATTTTCTAATATCTGAAGCTTCATAATTTTTACCAAAAAAATCTCTAACAGTTTTTACAATAGATTCTCTAAAAGCATTTTGATGTGTACCGCCTTGTGTTGTATGTTGTCCGTTGACAAAAGAGTGAAACTCTTCACTATATTGAGATTTACTGTGTGTTAATGCAATTTCAATATCCTCTCCTTTAAGGTGAATGATAGGATATAGCATATCATCAACAGCAATATTTTCTTCTAATAGATCTTTTAATCCGTTTTTAGAAAAATACTTTTCTCCATTAAAAATAATTGTCAAACCTGTGTTTAGATACACATAATTTTTAATCATTTTAATGATATACTCATTTCTGTATTTGTATTTATTAAAAATGGTGTTATCAGGCGTAAAGCTAACTTTGGTGCCTTTTCTTGATGATGAAGGCTGTATATCATCATCTGCAATTAAATTACCCTGTTCAAATTCGGCAATTTTACTTTTTTCATCTCTTATAGATTGAACCTTAAAATGCGAAGACAGGGCATTTACAGCTTTAGTACCTACACCATTTAGTCCTACAGATTTTTTAAAAGCTTTAGAATCATATTTACCACCGGTATTCATTTTTGAAACAACATCAACAACTTTCCCTAAAGGAATACCTCGACCATAATCTCTAATAGTCACTGTTTTATCTTTTACTGAAATTTCGATGGTTTTACCTGCGCCCATCACATATTCATCAATTGAATTATCAATAACTTCTTTGATGAGTATATAAATACCATCATCGGGTGAAGACCCATCACCTAATTTACCAATATACATACCGGGACGCATCCTGATATGTTCTTTCCAATCAAGTGAGCGAATGTTATCTTCAGTATATGTTGCTTGTTTTGCCATTAAAATCTTTGAGATTAGCGAAAATGCTAAAGTAATACTTCATAATAAAAAATAAAACAGTATTTGAAGATTTTATTAACATAGAAATTAAAAATATGAATAATCAATTATTTCATTAAATTTACCAAACTTAAAATCAGAAATTATCAAAAAGCACATTCCTAATATTATTACTTTATTAAATCTATTTGCGGGTATTATAGCCGTTATGTTAGCTGTTTCTGACAGGCTAATAGAAGCTGCGTTTTTTGTTTTGATCGGAATATTCTTTGATTTTTTTGATGGATTGGTTGCCAGATTGCTCAAAGTACAGACAGAATTAGGCAAACAACTTGATTCTTTGGCTGATATGGTTACTTCAGGCGTGGTACCTGGAATCATTATGTTTCAGCTATTTATGAAATCATCACATAAAGATTGGATGAATGGATTATCATGTGAAATAGGTAATTGGATGGTTTTTGAAGAAACAGCTTCAATGACTTGGACAGGAACCGAAATTCATCTTTTACCTTTAGTAGGGTTGTTATTGACTTTAGCAGCGGCTTACAGGTTGGCAAATTTTAATATTGATGAACGACAAACAAGCTCTTTTATTGGTCTTCCGACTCCTGCAATGACACTATTTATATTATCATTACCGTTGATATTAGCTTATAGTGACAATGAATTTATTAAGAATTTGATATTAAATAAATATGTGTTAATAACAATAACATTAATTTTTAGCATTTTAATGAATGTTGAAATTCCACTTTTCTCCTTAAAATTTAAAAACTTTTCCTTTAAAAATAATGTTATTGAAATATTCTTTTTATTGGCATCAATTATTTTACTAATTGTATTGAAGTTTGTGGCTATACCAATTATAATACTACTCTTTGTATTACTTTCTGTGATTAAAAACCTTATAAATACGAAATAATTTTTTCACTTTATTTTCTTATATTTTTCTTTTTTTATTGCTGCTGATCAGTTAGATAAATTTTATTATCAAGTTAAAGGTTAAAACCCTGCAATTTCATTGCAGTTACTTTAGTTTCTATAAACTTTATCTTCATTGTATTTTCCATACAAAGACATTGAAAAGAGTTCTTACAGACGTTAAAAAGAAGAATTTCATTCTTCAATTAAAACTATGGATTTCCAATCCATAGTGGTTTATTTTGGCTCTAATTTATAATCGTGTTGATATTTTTTTTTAACCACTAAGAACACTGTGGGTGGCACAAAGATCACAAGGTAAAATGAAAATAATTCTTTCTGAGCTTTGTGTAAACCTTTGTGTTCCTTGTGATTAATGACAACAACACCGCTCTAAACTAGAGCCTTTATTTTATCACTCTAAAAGGTAGGAAAATATTTATTAGGATTGTTATATATATACTAAAGATAATAATCGTGCGTTTTAATCAAGCAATACGCTAAATACTTATATATGAAATCAACCCAAACTACACAAAAGTGTACTTTTATTTATGTTACACTTCTATTATTAATGGCACTATTATTTTTGCCATTATTGTCAAAAGCACAAACAACTATACCTTTTGAAAAAAGGTATGAAAACCAAGGTATTAATGGTGATTTAACCATTATTGGTAATGGTATTTTAGGCCCGACAAGCGATACACCATATAATGGAACTGCTATAAATAATAACATTGATATGGTTTTTGTTGATATTGATGGCGACCCAAGCACTTTTAATTCTAGTAGTGCCAACTTTACTACAGCAACATGTAATAGAGTAGTCTATGCCGGTTTGTATTGGGGGGCAGGTGCAGCACCAACAACTCCGTCACGTGAAAATGTTAAGTTTAAAGTACCAGGAGGTACTTATCAAGACTTAACAGCAGATTTTGATCTTGATAGGGCACGTTATAAAGATGTAACAAGTATTGTAACTGCAATTACAAATCCATCAGGAGAATATTTTGTGGCAAATATCAGTACAAATGAAGGTGAACATAACTCGGCAGGATGGTCATTGGTTATTGTGTATGAAGACCAGTCAGAACCACGTAAGTTTATTTCAACTTTTGATGGTTTTTCTGGAGTAAACAGAGATAGCGGCAATGATGTCGTTGATTTTAGTTATACGGGGTTTACTACTCCTCCTTCAGGTCTTGTAGAAGGTAGGATAGGAGTGGTAGCATTAGAAGGTGATTTAGGTTTGACTGGTGATCGGATGCTTTTTAAAGCAGATGCCAATGCAACTTTTACTGCTCTATTTGATGCCGAAAGCCCTGCCAATAACTTTTTTAATAGTAAAATAACTATTGATGGTGTACATGTAACAACTCGTAATTTAAATAGCACTAATACCTTAGGTTGGGATCAAAAATTATTAAATTTAACAGCTTTAAATACAGGAAATTCTTTGATAGGTAATGGAGAAACGGGTGCAACAGTAAGATTGACTACACCGAGTGATAACTTTGGTGTTTTTTTAAACACATTTATCATTAATATTATTGAACCTATAATACAAGTATTGACAAGTGTTGAAGATACTAGTGGTAACCAAGTAACATTAGGTTCGCCTATACAGCTTGGAGAGACAGTTTGGTATAATATTAATTTTCAAAATATAGGAACAGATAATGCACTAAATACTATAA
>JAKISU010000128.1 GCA_021648445.1 Flavobacteriaceae bacterium | reverse complement strand
CGATCAATAATTTAAGCTCTAAAGTTACTTTTTCGTAGCTTTTTTTTCGCCAGGGTTGTTTTTGGGTTTTCATAAGTGACTATCATTAAGTGATGAATTTTTAGTCAACCTATTTCAGGAAAGTACATGTTTTTGAATTGATGAAAGGAATGATCGCTGCCGGAGCAGCCGGAGTACACTTTGAAGATCAATTGAGCTCTGCAAAAAAATGTGGACATTTAGGAGGAAAAGTATTAGTCCCAACTCAAGAAGCAATTAATAAACTGATAGCTGCTCGTTTGGCAGCCGATGTAATGGGAGTTTCCACCTTAATTGTTGCGCGTACAGATGCCGATGCTGCAAATTTAATAACAAGTGATATTGATGCCAGAGATCATAAATTTATTACAGGTGAAAGAACTCCAGAAGGCTTTTACAATGTAAATAATGGTATTGATCAAGGTATAGACAGAGGATTGGCTTATGCGCCTTTTGCAGATCTAATTTGGATGGAAACATCTAATCCTGATCTAGAATATGCCCGTAAGTTTGCTAAAGCTATTCATGCAGTATATCCTGACAAAATACTAGCATACAATTGTTCTCCTTCTTTTAATTGGGCTGCTAAATTAAGCGTTGCTGAAATGGAAACATTTAGAGAAGAATTGGCTGAAATGGGTTATAAATTTCAGTTTATTACCTTGGCAGGATTCCATGCTTTGAATACAAGTATGTTTGAGCTTTCAAAAGCATATAAAGAACGTGGTATGGCAGGTTATTCTGAATTACAAGAACGTGAATTTGCTTTACAAAAAGACGGATTCAATGCTGTAAAACATCAAGGTTTTGTAGGTACAACCTATTTTGATGCCGTTCAGAATACTGTTACTCTTGGTGTATCTAGTACAGTTGCTATGGCTGGATCTACCGAAAGAGAACAGTTTTGAATCATTGTTGTCCGGTAAATGTTCTTTTTTCTAACAGTCCCGAGGCTTCGGGAGTCTCATATCTTTAGTCGGACAACAGTAGTTTTAAATATAACTAGAAGTATTTTTTATAGACCTGACAGGTTTTTACTTGCCCGCCTAATCCGCATACAGCGATGAAGGAGGAAAACCTGTCAGGTCTAAATTATTTTAAACATAAATAAATACCATGGAATTAATTTCCTTGGAGAATAAATATATTTTTCATACCTTTGTCAAGAATTTATAATAGAAAAAAGATGAATAAAAAAATATTAGTATTCGCAGGCAGTACCAGTAAAAAGTCGATCAATAAACAATTAGCTTCTTATGCAGCGACAAAACTTGTGAAGGTATCGTATGATGTTGCTGATCTAAATGATTATGTTGCTCCATTATTTAGTATTGATGAAGAAGAGGATAAAGGATTTCCTGAGAGCGTTCAGAAGTTTAATGAATTGTTAGATCAATATGATGGTTTTATAGTATCCTTAGCAGAGCATAATGGGTCTTATGCAGCAGCATTTAAAAATATTTTTGACTGGGTTTCTCGTATAGATAGAAAAGTATTTAGAGACAAGCCATTATTGTTAATGTCAACTTCACCTGGTGGTAGAGGAGGAGCTTCAGTATTAGAAACTGCTAACTCAACTTTTCCACATTTAGGTGGAAATATTGTAACAACTTTTTCACTTCCAAATTTTTATGATAACTTTAAAGACAAAATAATTGATGAAGATTTGAGAATTATATTAAATAAAGCTATTTTAACTTTTGAAAAATCAATCTAATTATTTGTCATTCCTGCTGAGGCAGGAATCTCATTATCAAAACATAAATTATGTCAGAAGAAAAAAAGGAAATAATAAAAGAATATTCTAATAATGAAATAACCATTTTATGGAAACCTAAAACTTGTATTCATGCTGCTGAATGTGTTAAAAGGTTGCCTAATGTGTATAAACCTAAAGAAAAACCATGGATCACTATTGAAAATGCAACAACTGAAGAGTTGAAAGTACAAGTTGAAGCTTGTCCTACAGGTGCTTTATCTTATCGTATGAATAATGAGGATGATAAAGAAGAAATGCATACAGAAACTGTAGTAGAAGTTATGGAGAACGGACCGTTATTGGTTTACGGAACATTGCATATCACTAATTCTGATGGTGCTAAAGAAATTAAAAATAAAACAACAGCCTTTTGCAGATGTGGTGCTTCGGTCAATAAACCTTATTGTGATGGTGCACACAAGAAAATAGATTTTAAAGATTAAATTACATGAAATGAGCATGCTAAAAATTTATCATCCAAGGAAATGATTAATAGCGAACCAGCCTGCGGCGGGCGGGCAGTCCCGATAGCTATCGGGGATGACCATTAAAAAACAATAAATATAAACACATGAAAATCACAATTTACGGAAAGAAAGGGCATGCACATACAGTTGCTTTTAAAAATTTTTTAAGAATGGCCGAAATAGATTTTGAGTATAAAGATCTTGCTATAGATATTAAAGCTCAAGAGCATTCAAAAGAATTGTATGAAGGTGAAATTAAATATCCTACTTTGATAGTTGATGATGAAATTTATAAAACACCAACATCTGATATGTTTAATAAGGTGATGAAAGAACTAAAACTAAGAGGATAAAATAGTAATCAATTAATTTTCCCTTTTGGGGAAATGTTCGCCTCAGGCGGACAAAGGGGCTTATGGGAGACATTTCAAGAGATATAAATTCAAAATTTCCTTCGAAAAAAGTAAAGACATTGATTAATATAAAATATACTGCCAATTGGTTGAATAGTCGCCAAAATATATTTTTTAAGCCTTATGGAATTTCACCACAACAATTTAATATCCTCAGAATATTAAAAGGAGTTGGTGAACCATTAAAGGTACAGATCATCAAAGATAGAATGATAGAAAGAGCGCCAAATGCCACGCGTATGATGGATAAATTATGTGCTAAAAAATTGATTGAAAGAATATCTTGCCCGGATGATAGGAGAGTAGTACACATAGAAATTACAAATAATGGAGTAAAATTATTAGAAAAGATAGCTAAAAATTTTAAAGAAGATCTATTAGAAAACCTCACAGAAAAAGAAGCAACCCAATTAAGTGATCTTTTAGATAAAATACGTTAAAAAAAAATTGAATAAATATTTTCCATGGAAAATAAATTACATTAAAAATTATAATTTAAAAAAGAGTTATCGATGAAAGGTGTTAACTTACAAATGCAAAGAAGCGGTAAAGTGAGAAAATCTCTATATAATAACAAAAAAACAAAACAATTAAAATTAAAATACAATGAAAAATATAAGAACGATACAATATAAAACAGGAAGTCCATTAGTAAATATGGGTCCTATACGATTACGACAACCCATACCTACTTCAATTTCGCTCAGCACAGGCTCTCATGAAATAGATCAAGTTGATCCATTTATTTTATTACATCATTATGGACCCTATGCAATTAGCGAATTTAGCAATCCGTTTGATCTGGGTCCGCATCCACATCGTGGTTTTGAGCCCATAACATTATTATATAAAGGCGAACAATTGCATAGAGATTCATTAGGTAATGAAAGTATTGTAAAGGCAGGCGATGTACAATGGACAACTGCAGGTCGAGGAATTATCCATTCAGAAGGTCCTACAAAAGAATTTGTTGAAGAAGGAGGGGAATTAGAAGGAATTCAATTATGGTTAAACCTTCCGGCAAAAGATAAAATGATGCCGGCAAATTATCAGCACATTAAAAGTGATGATATGCTGATTGTTCAAAATGAAGATAAGAGTATTACATTAAAAGTTGTTGCAGGTGAATTAAGTGGTAAAAATGGACTTATTAAAACTCAGACTTCTATTAATGTATTTATGGTAAAAACAGAATCAAAAGGAACAATGGAAGTACAACTTCCTACAAATCATAATGCACTCATCTATTTATTAGACGGAGAAGTTTTTGTTAATAAGGAAGTGACCTTGAAAAAAGGAGCAACACAAATGCTAACCTTCAATCAAGACGGAGATGGGTTTCAGTTTGAGGCTCGTAAAGAAAGTAACTTGTTAATTCTTTCCGGAGAACCAATTAATGAGAAAATTGCACAATACGGTCCTTATGTAATGAATACCCAAACCGAAATTATGGAAGCAATGCGAGATTACCAACAAGGTAAAATGGGTTTTTTAGCTTAATTATTTTTCATTTATTTCATATTTAATAGTATCTACTCTAGAGATATAAACATTATTTATAGTTACATATATAATATCGATTTTGATTATAATAAAAATAGTCATAGCTTTGATAACACTTTATATTTATTGATCAAATAAATTATTAAGTCCATTGAAATTGTTATGAATTAGTTTATCAGATTGAACATTAATAAACAAAATCATACAATTATGAAAAAAAAGAAAACATTAACAACCGCTGCCGGCGCACCGGTAACGCATTATGAAGATTCACAATCAGTAGGTGCCAAAGGACCTTTACTATTACAAGATTATTTTCTACATGAAAAATTAGCTCATTTTAATAGAGAACGTATTCCTGAACGGATAGTACATGCCAAAGGATCTGGAGCTTATGGTACTTTTACTGTTACTCATGATATTTCTAAATATACGCGAGCAAAACTGTTTTCTGAAATAGGAAAAGAAACAAAAGTCTTTGTACGTTTTTCAACAGTTGGAGGTGAAAAAGGTTCTGCTGATACAGAGCGCGACCCTCGTGGATTTGCTGTAAAATTTTATACTGAAGATGGTAATTGGGATCTGGTTGGTAATAATACGCCTGTGTTTTTTATCAAAGACCCAAAGAAATTTCCTGATTTTATCCACACTCAGAAAAGAGATCCATATACCAATTGTAAATCCCCAACAATGATGTGGGATTATTGGTCTTTAAACCCAGAGAGTTTACATCAAGTATTAATTTTAATGTCAGATAGAGGTACACCAAAAGGCTATCGTTTTATGAATGGATATGGTAGCCATACTTTTTCTATGGTAAATGCCAAGAATAAACGCATCTATGTGAAATTTCATTACAAAACCATGCAAGGCAATAAAACTTTTACAGATGCTGAAGCCGCCGCACTAAAAAGTAGTGATCCTGATTTTTCACAAAGAGATTTGGTAACTGCAATTGATAATGGACATTTTCCAAAATATGCTTTAAAAATTCAAGTAATGACATTAGAAGAAGCTAAAAATTTTAGGTGGAATCCTTTTGATCTTACTAAAGTATGGCCGCATAAAGATTATCCGCTAATTGAAGTTGGAGAAATTGAATTAAACGAAAATCCTAAAAATTATTTTCAAGATGTAGAACAATCAGCTTTTGCACCTGCTAATTTGGTAGATGGTATTGGTTTTTCACCGGATAAAATGTTACAAGGTCGCATCTTATCATACCCTGATGCACATCGTTATAGAATAGGTGTTAATTATGAATCATTACCGGTAAATAAATGTCCTTATGCAGTAAATAACTATCATAGAGATGGTACTATGCGTTTTGATGGTAATGGTGGCAGTACTCCAAATTATCGCCCAAATAGTTTTGATGATATTACAGAAGACGATTCTCGCAAAGGATTAAATTATGAATTAGGCTCTAATGAAGTCGGATATTTTGATAGAAATGAAAATGATGATGATCATTATACACAACCGGGCGATTTATTTAGATTAATGACTGATGACCAAAAAGGGAACACCATCAGTAATATTATTGGCGCTATGAGCGGTATTTCAGGACCTAAAAAAGATGAAATTGTCAATCGACAACTATGTCATTGGTATAGAGCTAATCCACAATTAGGTGCAGGTGTTGCAAAAGGACTAGGTGTTGAGGTTGACTTAGATGTTTTAAGGTAATTTGTTTTGGACTCCTCATTATTAAAATCTGTATTTATTTTAAGTAAAAGTTATAAAAAGCAATTACTGATTAAACATGATGAGGTTTCTATGTTACACACTTTTCTTAAAAATGCAATTAAGAATGAAGTATTGATAATAAACACGAACCTAGGATTAGATGTTTATTATCAATCTTCTTCTGATTGTAGCGCAATAATTAAAAATTCCTTTCTACTAAATAATTGCCAAAAGTGGGAGAAATGCTAAAGAATATCGAATATTTTCATTTAATTCTATCTAATGAGTTAAGAAATGCAATGAAAAATACTTTTATTAGATTGTGTACAATGCCTTTGATTTTTAAAAGTTACACGAAAAGTATGTTGCATCAACTAAATAAAAATTTCAGCAAAAACACTAAGATTATTAAAGAACTGTTTGCTGTTTGGCAAGATGTTTTAAATGCTTTATGTCAGGAAGAAATCTATGCTTTAAAAATCAAACAATTTCAGAAAACTCTTCAATCTTTTTTTATTGAGCACAATTATAATCCTTTATTAAAACAATTAATCAAAGACAGTACGAACTCATTACGTTGTAATTGATTAAACCGTTTATTCTGAGTTTTAAATTGAACCAATGGTCTTTTATTCTTGGGATTTGATACGTTTCTGTCAGAATAGAGGTAAATATTACCTTCTAGGTTGGTTACTTCTTTCAAACTTAGAAAAAGTAATCCAAATAATGTTAGGTGAACATAATTATTATTGCTACTAAAATAATAAATTGTATACTTCTAATAGTAGGACACCTAAGTTTAGAAACTGGATGGATAATCATTAATTTATTGTTTTCATTATTTATTACGATATTTGCCATCCAATTAAAGGAATTATACAACCTACCTTAAATAATATAGATTATGATGATGAATAAAAATACAGTTCTTGGCTATGCAACCTTGATTATGATTATTGTTGGTCTTGGTTTAATAGCTTTAGGAGCCTTTAGATATAATGAAATTGCAGGATGGGGTTTCGCCGCCGTAGGTATTGGTTTTTTTGCCATTGCTTGGGTATTCAATGCATTGAAAGGAAGAGTGTAATTGATTTTAGATTTATCGAAACGATAACTCAATAACTTATTAACCAATAATTAACTGCAAACATGTCTGACGATAATAAGGTCATTTTTTCAATGAATAAGGTTTCTAAAACCTATCAAAATGCTAATAAACCAGTCTTAAAAAATATTTATTTAAGTTTCTTCTATGGAGCAAAGATTGGTATTTTGGGACTGAACGGATCTGGTAAATCAACCCTATTAAAGATCATTGCCGGCGTAGAAAAAAACTATCAAGGTGATGTTGTATTTTCTCCGGGATATAAAGTGGGATATTTAGAACAAGAACCTCAATTAGATGAAACAAAAACAGTGATTGATATTGTAAAAGAAGGGGTTGCTGAAACAGTTGCTATACTGGATGAATACAATAAGATAAATGACATGTTTGGTTTGGAAGAGGTGTATTCTGATGCCGATAAGATGCAAAAGTTAATGGATAAACAAGCTGAATTACAAGATAAAATAGACGCTTCAAATGCTTGGGAATTAGATACTAAACTAGAAATTGCTATGGATGCGTTACGTACTCCGGAACCCGATACGCCAATTAAAGTGCTTTCCGGAGGTGAACGTCGTAGAGTAGCTTTGTGCAGATTGCTGTTGCAAGAACCTGAAATTTTATTATTGGACGAGCCTACCAACCATTTAGATGCTGAATCTGTTCATTGGTTAGAGCACCATTTAGCACAATATAAAGGAACAGTAATTGCTGTAACGCACGATCGATATTTTTTAGACAATGTTGCGGGTTGGATCTTAGAATTGGATAGAGGAGAAGGTATTCCTTGGAAAGGAAATTATTCTTCTTGGCTAGACCAAAAATCAAAACGATTGGCTCAAGAAAGTAAGACAGCATCTAAACGTCAAAAAACATTAGAGCGTGAATTAGAATGGGTACGACAAGGAGCTAAAGGACGTCAAACCAAACAAAGAGCACGTTTAAAGAATTATGACAAGCTCATGAGTCAAGACCAAAAACAGCTTGATGAAAAATTAGAAATATATATTCCCAATGGTCCGCGTTTAGGCACCAATGTTATAGAAGCAAAAGGAGTCGGTAAAGCTTTTGGCGATAAATTGTTGTATGAAAATTTAGAATTCAATTTACCACAAGCAGGAATTGTAGGTATTATTGGTCCAAATGGAGCAGGAAAAACAACCATTTTTAAAATGATAATGAGTGAAGAAACTCCTGATAAGGGGGAGTTTATTGTTGGAGATACTGCAAAGATCGCTTATGTAGATCAAGTACATTCTAATATAGATAATGAAAAGTCTATTTGGCAGAATTTTTCTGATGAGCAAGAACTCATTATGATGGGAGGGAAGCAGGTAAATTCACGTGCTTACCTAAGTCGTTTTAATTTTTCAGGTAGTGAACAAAATAAAAAAGTGTCAGCGCTATCAGGTGGTGAACGCAACCGACTACATTTAGCAATGACCTTAAAAGAAGAAGGTAATGTATTACTGTTAGATGAGCCTACTAATGATCTAGATGTAAATACTTTACGTGCTTTGGAAGAAGGTTTAGAGAGCTTTGCAGGTTGTGCAGTAGTAATTAGTCACGACCGTTGGTTTTTAGATAGAATCTGTACACATATATTGGCTTTTGAAGGAGACAGTCAAGTGTATTTCTTTGAAGGCGGTTTTTCTGACTATGAAGAAAACAAAAAGAAACGGTTGGGTGGCGATCTGATACCGAAGCGTATTAAATATAAAAAGTTGATTAGATAAAATTTTCTTGTCTAAAATTCTTTTACAAACTCCATTTTACTATTGTTATCGGAGAATAATATAAGTATATTATCTTCAATACTATAGGCAACCTCTTGAATTAATTCTTTGAATATCAAATAATTAATTGCATATTGTCATTATGAATAAATACAAAACATCTGGATCAATATCTTTATTTTCAGAGCATTACCGACTTGAGAAATT
>JAKISU010000127.1 GCA_021648445.1 Flavobacteriaceae bacterium | reverse complement strand
TTTAGATTTAACCGTAGAAACCACAGGAAATCTATTTTAGATAAAATAATTGAACGTTTCGTGGAACATGAGCCAATGACGATGAGACAAATCAGAATTTATGCGACTTAAATGGGTAACCCTATTTTATTATTTATCCAAATCCATCAAAGAGTAAGGTTACTGTCAAATCATTGATAGCTGTAGGCGATGTAACAATTTCTATATTTGATATAAATGGAAGGAAAGTTTATTCTAAAGGGTTAAATCTAGATGATAATATAAACCTTAATACAGAGAGTTTAAAATCAGGACTATATATTTTAAAAATTCAAGGTGAAAAATTTGTGTATTCCTATAAACTAATTATAGAATAATCTTACTGCCAACAAAAACAATTATTAGGAATTAAAAACTGAACAAAACACCAATTCCTAATAATTGTTTCAATTGCACTCTGGCACCGAATGTTTCTAAAGTACCATCATTATCAATATCATCTTTAAACTTAATATCATTATCATAAAGAATATGTGTACCAATATTAGCCTTTATATGTTTGTTAATGGTTAATTTCAAGTTCAATTCCCAATCAATATCAACATTTCCAAAACTGTTTAGATAATCAGAATACAAACTTAATCGGTTACTCATCACCATATTTTTAGCTATTTCAGTATCCCAAGTACTTTGTACTAAAGCACCAAACTCATGTCTTGATTTTTTTCCTTTTATAACACCAAAAGCACCTTCATTAGAAAGTACATCGTCTAAAACAAATGTAGATTTTAACGTAATTGGCGATAAGTATATTGAAAAGCGCCGTTGTTTAATTTCATATTGCGAACCAATACCTAAAAATAAATAAGCAGGTGCAAAAAATCTAGAAATTGGAGTACTCGTATCGGGATATCTAAACCCTTCAGTAAATTGCGTATTAAAATTAAATTTTATAGAGTAAAACCAGTTAGAAATAGTGTCTTTTCGATAACCAAATGTGGAGTTGACCTGTAATCTATCATCTGTTTTTCTAAGCCCTTTTTCTTGTTGTTGATTGAGTCCATAACGAGCAAATATTTCATTATTCCACAACAAATGCAGTTTTTTATAGGTTTTGATTATAGAAACGTTTAATAATCCTGAAATAGAATTGTTACCTCCGGCATTCCAATTTATAAAAGCAGCCTCGCTTATGTCTAAGCCGATGCTATTTTTGTTTTGCCACCATATAGGGTATTCAGCAAACTTTGTGGTATCAATTGTTATAATTTGTATCGGGTTTAGAATTTTTAAGGTATCTATTACTAACTCTTTTTTAAAACTAATAAAATCTGTTACTTTAGGGATCGGTGTATATATCGTATCTTTTGTAGGTGTATTTACGGTCATTCTATAACGAGGGATATAAATATCTTTATTTAAGGTACTGTCATACCGAATTGCATAAAAAGGTCTGAGTAAAGAATCAAGCCTAATTTTAAGAGAATCTATCTTAGTTAATCTTTTAACAGTATCCGTAGCTTTAAAAATTCCTAGAGAATCTAAATGCATTAAAACATTAAGGGTATCATTTAGTTTTACAATTTTTATAGAATCTATGCTTATTTTAACTTTTAAAGTATCATTTACAACCTTTTTTACAAAGCCTGACTGTTTTATGACTGCTATAGAATCGGTTATTTGAGCAGAAGCAAATGAAAAGAATAATATGGCTATAAATATAATGAAGGTTTTCATTCCAATGTTTTTAAAAACACTATTAATAAATTAATTGGGATGATTAGTTATTAAGGATGCAAACTTAACTATTTTTTGAATTTATAAACTAAAATTACTTCAAAAATTCTTTAATGACTTTAAGTATAGATTTTTTATCTAATCTAACTTGTTGATGTAATTGGGCAACCGTGCCATGCTCTATAAATTGATCTGGCATACCTAATCTTTTAACGTTTTTATTGTGGTAATTATTTTCTTGAGCAAATTCTAAAATGGCACTACCAAATCCCCCTACAATAGTTCCGTCTTCTATGGTTAGGATCTTGTCGAATTTTTGAAATATTATATGTAATAAAGCTGTATCTAACGGTTTTACAAAACGCATATTATAATGTGCAATTTTATCATTATCAGATAGACTTTGATAAGCTTCTATAAGAGTATTTCCGATAGTCCCTAAGCTTAAAGTAGCTATTTCACTACCTTGTTTTATAAGTTGTCCTTTTCCTAATTCTATTTTCTTAAATGATCTTTGCCAATCTAATGTTACACCTCTACCTCTTGGATATCTAATAGCAATAGGACTATTGAGTCCTAATTGAGCAGTATACATCATATTTCTAAGCTCAATTTCATTCATCGGAGCAAAAATGACCATATTTGGTATACATCGTAAATAAGGTATATCAAAAACACCGTGATGAGTTGCGCCGTCTTCACCTACCAGACCCGCTCTATCTAAGCAGAAAATTACGGATAATTTTTGTAAAGCAACATCATGTATAATTTGATCATAGGCTCGTTGTAAAAAAGTAGAATAAATATTACAAAACGGAATCATGCCTTGTGTTGCCATTCCTGCTGCCAATGTAACAGCATGCTGCTCTGCTATACCCACATCAAAGGCGCGTTCAGGCATTTCATCCAACATAAATTTTAATGAACTACCTGTGGGCATCGCAGGCGTAATGCCAATAATTTTTTTATTCTGTTTTGCTAATTCCACTAACGTTAAACCAAAAATATCTTGATATTTAGGAGGAAGCCTCAAGGCTTCTTTAGGTATTGTTTCACCTGTAATCTTATCAAATTTTCCCGGAGCATGATATTTTACTTGATCTTCTTCGGCTTTTTGTAAACCTTTCCCTTTAGTGGTGGTGATATGTAAAAACCTAGGACCTTTTACAGATTTTAATCGTTCAAGTTCTTCAATAACAGCATTAAGGTTGTGTCCATCAATCGGGCCGGAATAGTCAAAATTCAACGCTTCAATAATATTATGCCTTCTAACTTTTTTATCCTTTTTGATATTGGTTAAATAATTTTTTAAAGCACCTACACTTGGGTCTATACCCATAGCATTGTCATTTAATATTATCAGTAGATTAGCGTCTGTAACTCCTGCATGATTCAACCCTTCAAAAGCCATTCCACTTGCAATACTTGCATCACCAATTATAGCGATATGCTGTTTTTCACTTTCACCTTTAAGTTTTGAAGCAATTGCCATCCCTAGTGCGGCAGAAATAGATGTTGAAGAATGCCCAACACCAAAAGCATCATATTTACTTTCATTTCTTTTTGGGAATCCGGAAAGCCCTCTCAATTGCCTGTTTGTATGGAAAGTATTTTTTCTTTCAGTTAAAATTTTATGTCCGTATGCCTGATGACCAACATCCCAAACTAATAGATCATTAGGAGTGTCAAACACATAATGTAAAGCGATGGTTAGTTCTATCACGCCTAAACTAGCACCTAAATGCCCTTCTTTTGTTGCAACTATATCAATAATAAATTCGCGTAATTCTACTGCTAATTGAAGTAATTCCTCAATAGAAAGTTTACGTAAATCTTTGGGTTTAGAAATAGTATTTAATAATTTTATTGACATGCTACAAATGTACGAGTTGAAACCGATATGATTAAATAATATATGAAATTGTATTTTTACAAAAAATTATGATTTATGCTAGACCCTTTCGATGACACCTATTTTATGAAACGTGCTTTGCAAGAAGCAGAAACAGCTTTTGAAAAAGATGAAGTACCCATTGGTGCTGTGATTGTTATCAATAATCAGATTATAGCGAGAGCACATAATTTAACTGAGACCTTAAATGATGTTACAGCACATGCAGAAATGCAAGCATTTACTGCTGCTGCAGATTTTTTAGGAGGTAAATATTTAAAAGATTGCACACTATATGTTACACTAGAACCTTGTCAAATGTGTGCAGGTGCCAGTTATTGGACACAAATAGGTAAAATTGTTTTCGGAGCTAGAGATGAGCAACGTGGGTTTCAGTATTATAATACACAATTACATCCTAAAACAAAAGTTGTTAATGGAATATTGGAAGAAGGTTGTAGTGAAATTATCACGCGGTTTTTTATTCAAAAACGGAGTTTGAATTGAAAAAAACTTTAAAAATTTTATCTAAAATATAATTCTATTTAAACCCTAGAAGGGAAGGTTAGAAACTATCCCTTTATAAAATCTTCGTCATTAAATCTAGGCTTTGGGTATTTATAAAAACCTTCACCAACCTTTCTACCTAATTTTCCTTGTTGAATATAAGAATCTAATAGCTTAGAAAAGCGTTTGCTTTTTTCATCTTTAAACACATGAACGATATGCCAGGCAGTATCCAACCCTATTTCATCTAAAATACCAAAAGGTCCGCTAAGCATTTTAAAATTACCCATCCATGAACGATCAACATCTTCAATACTCGCTACATCAAATGTAACTAAGGCACCTGCAGCACCTAAAACCGAAATTAGCATGGCGTTAAATATATAACCCGGTGATTCTCGCTTCATAATCACAACCGTTTGTTGAATACTTTCTCCATAAGCTTTTAATAGATCAATAATCCAAGGTTCAGTTTGTGGATTCGGCATAATATCTACCACATTGGCATAAAAAACATCATGAAAATGTAAGGCGCAAAAACGTTCCGGTCTTCCGGTTGCTTCAGCATATTTCGAAGGTAATAATGAAGAAGTATTCGTTGTGAAAATGGTTTTTTCAGGGCATAGTTTACCAAACTGAGCCCAAACTTTTTTCTTTAATTCTAAGTCTTCAGTAACTGATTCGCTTACCAAGTCAGTATCAGAAGCTGCAAGTTTTGCATCAGTCGTAAAGCTTTGATTTTGGAGTGCTTTTTCACTATCATTCTCTGAAATAGTTCCTGCTTTTATCAACATTTTTATCAAATCGCCTTGAATTCTTTTAGCTTGTTCAAATGCTTCTTCCCTAATGTCATAGATAGTAACTTTATATCCGTTTAAGGCATTTGCCAAGGCAATACGCAAACCTAAGGTTCCGCTTCCTATGATCAGTATGTTTTTGATGTCTTTTAGTTCTTTCATTGTTTAGTTTTTTATAATTGAATGTCATTCAGAACACAGCGATAGCGAAGTGAAGAATCTTTTCTATTATGAGATTCCTCGTCGCTCTTTCTTCCGAAGCCTTAGGACTGTCGGAATGACACACTATTATTTGTTTTAATTAACTCTTTATATTTCGACTGCGCTCAATATGACAGAGTTAATGAAAATTATTAATCCTATTATATTTTATGGCATTTTCTGCATTCTGACCACAAGCTCTTACCAAATGAATCAACATAGCAAAACGTTCATCTTTTGTAAATCCTTTTTTATACCGGGCATAAATTTGTTGCATAATAACACCTAACTTAAAACATCCAAATACATAATAAAACAAGATATTCTCTACATTGACATTACGTAACTCAGCATATTTTTCTATAAACTGTTGCCTGGTTAAATTCCCTTCTGCCCATGTTATATTAAATTGCTGTAAGCCAGATGATTCTTCTTTTTCAACCCAATAAGACAAGCTGGTTCCAAGATCCATTAACGGATCACCAACTGTTGACATTTCCCAATCAAGTACTGCTTTTATTTCTAGTGAATCTATATCCAACACTAAATTATCATATTTATAGTCATTATGTATAAAAGCTGTTGTTGTTTTTGAAGGCATATTACTTTGCATCCATTCTGCAGCTAAATTCATTGATTTAATTTCATCAGTCTCAGCTTTAAAATATCGTTTTATCCAACCTTCGACCTGCCGTTGTACATACCCTTCAGGCTTACCTAAAGAAATCAAATTCGATTTTTCTAACTCTAAACTGTGTAAATCAGCTAGGTTTTCAATGATTTGAGTAGATAATTTTTTAAAATGATCAGGTGTCAAATCCAATCCTTTAGGAATCTTATTTCGTAGAATAATTCCTTTAACGCGTTCCATTATATAAAAAGGTGAACCTATAATGTCTTCATCTTCACAAAAAATAATAGGCTTCGGAATTTTAGTATACACCGGCTCTAATAAACTCAATACCTTATATTCTCTACTCATATCATGAGCAGATTTTATATTTGCCCCGAAAGGCGGTTTACGTAATACGTATTCTTGTCTCGTCCCGAGTAATTCGGGATTGGGAGCAGAAATTAGGTAGGTAAGGTTTGAAAACCCTCCGGGAAATTGTTTGATTTCAATTTCATCAGCAAAACCGGATACCTTGTTCTTTAAAAACGTCAATAGTTTTTGTTTGTTGAGCTCTTCTCCTTTGCGGATTTCTACTGGTTTGTCTATAGATTTATTCATTTATTTTACCTTGAAAAATCACCTGCTTAGCTGGTGGTGATGTTTCCTCCGTAGGCGGGCAGGCTTTTGGCTTTGCCTATTTTTTCAGACCTGTCAGTCCCGAGACTTCGGGATCAAAACCTGACAGGTCTTTGGGTCTGTTTATAATCTTGCTGCTCATTGCCCCTTTTAAGGGTTTTTCAAAGCCACCTTTTTAAAAAACACCAATAGTTTTTGTTTATCGAGCTCTTCTCCTTTACGGATTTCTACAGCATTGTTTATTGGTTTATTCATTTTTTTCTATAACAAATTTTAAAATCCTAATTAGGTTTCGACTGCGCTCAACCTGACATTAGTTTTCAATTTAGCTCTTTAGTCTTATGTCTTATGTCTTATGTCTTGTGTCTCGAAATCTTATGTCTTTTTAATATCCAATCCATAACCCTTTAAAATTTTTCCTGCCAACGCTGTTTTATGGACTTCATCCGGACCATCATAAATTCTAGCTCCGCGTTCATGTCTATACCAAAATGATAATATTGTATCATCAGTAATTCCTAATGCGCCATGTACTTGAATAGCTCTATCTAATACTTTCATCAATATATTGGCTACATAAAATTTAATCGTCGAAATTTCCATTCGGGCTTCTTTAGCGCCTACTTCATCAATTTTTTTTGCGGTATGTAACACCATATATCGAGATGCATTTATTTCAGCTCTACTTTCGGCAATCCAATTTTGAATGGTTTGTTTGTCCCCTAACTTTACACCTTTACTCAAAGCTCTGGTTGCCGCTCTATTACACATTAGATCAAAAGCGCGTTCACAAATACCTATCCAACGCATACAATGATGAATTCTACCCGGACCCAAGCGTTGTTGTGCTAATTTAAAACCTTCGCCTTCATTACCAATCAAATTTTCAACGGGTACTTTACAATCTCTATATTCAATTTCTGCATGGCTAAAATAACCATCGTTCTCTTCGCCCATAATCGAAATATTACGGGTTAAATGAAAGCCTTCATTATCTGTTGGTACTATGATCATACTCGCTTTTTGATATGGGCTTTCAGCTTCAGGATTTGTATTTGCCATCACAATAGCGAAAGAAGCGCCATCAGCAGCAGTTGTAAACCATTTATGCCCATTAATTATATAATGATTGCCATCTTTTACAGCAGTAGTTGCCATATTTACCGGGTTTGACCCTGCAAATTCAGGTTCGGTCATTGAAAAACAGCTGTGAATTTCTCCATCAATCAATGGTTCTAAAAAGGTTTGTTTGATATGATCTGAAGCATTACTTAATAATAATTCTTGATTGCCAATATCCGGCGCATTACAATTAAAACAAAAATGTCCGTAAGGAGAGGTTCCTAACAGTTCGCTAATTTGTCCGAACTCAACCAAACTAAAACCCATTCCGCCATGACTTTCACTCAAATGTGGATTCCACAGCCCTTTTTCTTTTACAATCTCACGAACTTTATCTAATTCATCATGTACTTCACTGAAAGGTAAATTGAGATATGTTTTTTCTAAGGGATAAATACGTTCTTCTAAAATGGTTTTAATTTTAGATAAGGTCTTTTCTAATTTTTCTGAGGAAAATATATTCATTTCTCTTTGTTCTTTTGATTGTGAGGGTTACAAATATAATGAAAAAAGACTGTTAAACATAAGGTAATAAATACTCAAAATAGAACGCTGATGACACTGATTTTTTATGATTTAAAAAGGTTTTATTTGTTAATCATTATAAAATCAAGTAACATCCAGTTTCCGAATCACCTTTGCTAAAACTCTTGGTAGGAATCGCTTTAGATACACTGCTAACACTTCTAATTTGCCTCCAATGACAGCTTCTTGTTTTTTTCTGGCAATGGCTTTTAACATTCGTTTTGCAAAATAATCGGGTGAAAGTCCGTTTGCTGTACCTTTATCCATTGTGTTTTGTGGAGTACCATCAGCAGTTAAAGCATTTTTTGAAACATCGGTATTTACAAAACCCGGGCAAATTAATGTTACTGCTATATTAGCATCATGAATTTCTGCACGTAAACTATCAAAAAAGCCATGCAAAGCATGTTTTGAAGCAGAATAGGAAGAGCGCAATGGTGTTCCTATTTTACCAACCACACTTGTAACTACTACAAAATGACCGCTTTTTTTTGCAACAAAATAAGGTAACAATGCTTTAGACAATGCTACCGTACCAAAATAATTTGTTTTAAAGACCTGTGTATCAATAGTAATTCCTGTATCAATTGCTAAAGAACGTTGACTGATACCTCCGTTATTAATTAGAATATCAATTCCATTGAAAAGAGAAATTGCCTCTTGGATCAATTTATCTAAATGATGATAATCATCTAAATCGACTTGTAATATCTTCACCATATCAGGATTAGCACAAAGTATTTTAACCTCTTCTAACTTTTCAGTATTTCTTGAAGAAATAATAAGTTTAGCTCCTTGAGTTGATAATGCTAAGGCTACTGCTTTACCAATTCCTGAAGAAGCACCAGTTATCCAAACTACTTTGTCTTTAAAACTCATCCTTTTGATTTTTAACAAATGTAAAACATTTTAAAATGTATAAAATCCCTTACTTTTGTCTTGTCTTGATTTTTGTAAAACTTCAATAAACGACAAATAATGTGGCTCTAGTCTAAAGTAGCGTTTATTTTTGTATATTTACATTAACCTAGATGCCATTATGGATAAAACAGCAATAGAAACGTATTTTAGAGATTTGCCAGAATTAGATCAGAATAGTTTATTAT
>JAKISU010000126.1 GCA_021648445.1 Flavobacteriaceae bacterium | reverse complement strand
ATATTGATTATCAATATAATATACGAAAAATAAATATGAAAAACAACAAATCAAAGTTCCGAATTACAACAATTTATAAGGATAAATTCGAGAAAATCAAAATAGTTTTAGATGCGTTTGCCCTGGGGTCTTACAAAAATTCGTAACAAACCTAATACTACGGCAACAATAATTGCCGTTGTATAACTTGCTACATGAATTCCCGGTAAAAATTTTGCTAATACTATAACTGCAATAGCTGTGAGTAACATTTTTAATATAATTTTCATCTATATTTTAATTAAATTATACCTACAAGGTTTTTGAAACCTTGCAGGATTCTATTATTTTATTTCGATTTAGCAGACCTTGAAGGTATTGCTAGAATTTATAACACTAACCATTTCAATTCAGGATTATAAGGTGTTAATGGAGAGATTGCTTCATCGCAATTCTCTTCGCAATGATGTACGCGATAATTATGCCAAATTATACTCAATGGATTTAGTTTGCTAAAAAACTGACAATATGGTCATAAAAATCGTTAGGATTCTCAGCATGTAGCCAATGTCCTGCATTTTTGACAGTTACAATTTCTGATTCAGGAAAATGAGCTTCAATCAATGTTTTATCATCATCATTAATATATCTTGAATTCTCACCTTTTAAAAACAAGGTTTTTCCTTCAAAAACAGTTAATGGAGCTAATGCTACTCCTATTTCGTCAATATTATCTAATAAACTATTTAAGTTAAAACGAAATACTAATTGTTCTTTCGTTTTCCAATACACATTTTTGAGTATGAATTGCCGAATTCCCATTTCAGGAATATATACTCGAAGTACTTCTTCTACTTCTTTTCTTGATTTTTGTTTGGTAAAATCAACAGCACTTAAGCCTTCTAAAATAATATCATGATGTCTAGGGTAGAATTTCGGTGCAATATCTGCCACTATTAATTTATCTACTTTTTCAGGATAACTAACTGCAAATAACATGGCTATTTTGCCTCCCATAGAATGCCCCAATAAGTATACCTTTTTTAATTGATAATGATTTATATATTTCAACAAATCATCAACTAAAATTTCATAACTAAAATCATCTGCATGGAAGCTTCGTCCATGATTTCGTTGATCAATTAAATGTACTTCAAAGTCATTTGAAAATTTTCGTGCAAGGGTTTTCCAGTTATCGCCCATACCTAAAAATCCGTGAACGATAAGGAGTGGTTCACCTGAACCTAATATTTTAGAATAGAGTAAATTCATTTTATTTTTTATCATCAATCATTTTTTTGCTTCTCCAACCTTTCAACTGTACTTCGACTACGCTCAGTATAAACTACTCAAAGTGACACAACAAACAATTTTGAATACTATTTTATTGTCAACTGAGGACTGCCGGCTGAAGACTATTTCAACTTATTAAGATACATACTCACTACATTTTGCAATCCTAAATACAATGATTCAGAAATCAATGCATGCCCGATTGAAACTTCTAATAAATTAGGAATGTTTTGTGCAAAAAACTGAATATTATCTAAACTCAAATCATGTCCTGCATTAATTCCTAGCCCAAGTCTAGTTGCCAGCTCAGCACTTTCAACATAAGGTTCAATTGCTTTTTTATTACCCAAGGCATATTGTGAAGCAAAGTCTTCAGTATATAATTCAATTCTGTCGGTTCCTATTTTTGCAGCAGCATCAATTAAAGATAGATTAGAATCCATAAAAATAGATGTACGAATATTATTACGCTTAAATTCAGCAACAATATCTGTTAAAAAAGCTTGATGCGTAATAGTATCCCAGCCAGCATTTGAAGTAATAGCGTCAACTGCATCGGGCACTAAGGTAACCTGAGTAGGCTTTATATCTAAGACCAAATCAATAAACTTTTTTACTGGGTTTCCTTCAATGTTAAATTCAGTTACAACCACAGGTTTTAAATCATAAGCATCTTGATATTTAATATGCCTTTCGTCTGGTCTTGGATGTATAGTAATTCCTTGAGCACCAAACTCTTGAATATCAATTGCTGTCTGTACCAAATTAGGAGTATTACCACCTCTTGAATTTCTTAATGTGGCAATTTTATTTATGTTTACGCTTAACTTTGTCATTAAATAAATCTCTATTACTAATTAAAAACAATAACAAAGACAAAATTAATGCATTGTATTTTAATTTTAGTTATTTTGCAACATATTATGCAAACAACTGATTACATAACTAAAGATATAAAAGCACTATCTGCTTCTGATAAGGTAAGTAAAGCAAAAAAGCTATTTAATCAACTTACATTTACTCATTTACCTATAGTTGGTGACGGTTTTCTGTTAGGCTTAATTGCAGAAACTGACATACAAACTATTGAAGATGAGAATAAACTAATAAAAGATTACAGTTATGTTTTCCATTTATTTTTTACTGATGAAAAAATGAACTGGTTTGAACTCTTAAAAATATTTGCTTTAAACGATACTACTATAATTCCGGTATTAGATGAAAAGCAAAAATACATAGGTTATTACGAATTATCTGATATATTACACATTTTCAATAACACCCCTTTTTTAAATGAAAGCGGAGCTATATTGGTAGTTTCTAAAGAAATTAAGGAGTATTCTTTTAGTGAAATTGCACAAATCATTGAGTCAAATGATGCCAAATTGTTGGGTGCTTTTATTTCGAATGTTGAAAAAGAAAATATCGAAATTACTATTAAATTGAGCGATCATGACCTTAATAATACTATCCAAACTTTTAGAAGGTATAATTATTCAATATTGACCAATTTTCATATTGACGAATACTTAAACACATTGAAAGAACGCTCAGATTATCTTCAAAAATACTTAAATATATGAAAGTTGGTATTTATGGACAATATTATAAAGGCGAAGCAGTAAGTTATATAGAAATTCTGCTCAAAACACTTGCTCAAAAAAATATTGAAGTTATTATTGAAAAAAACTTTTACAATTTAATAAAAGCCAATAACTTTCCTGAAAAAAAATATCAAACTTTTAGTGATCATACTGATCTGGATAATTCTTTTGAAGTCATGTTAACCGTTGGTGGTGATGGTACTTTTCTTAGAGCCGTTACTTATGTAAGAGATTTAAATATTCCTGTTTTAGGTGTTAATATTGGTCGCTTAGGTTTTTTAGCAACTATACAAAAAGAAAATATTTCTGAAGCTATTAATTTATTGACTACCAAACGATATAAAGTAAATGAACGTAGTTTACTAACTGTTACAACAAGTCAAAAAAATAATGATCTATCAGACCTCAATTTTGCTTTGAATGAAGTTTCTGTAAGTAGAAGAAACACAACCTCTATGGTAACTGTAGAAACTTATTTAGATGATGAATATTTAACATCTTATTGGGCAGATGGATTGATAGTAGCAACTCCAACTGGATCTACCGGTTATTCTTTAAGTTGTGGAGGACCGGTAATTACACCTAGTACAAAAAGCTTGGTGCTTACACCAATAGCTCCACATAATTTAAATGCCAGACCTTTAGTTATAACAGATAATACGAATATAAAACTAAAAATTATAGCTAGGGAAAAACAAGCCTTACTTTCTTTAGATTCTAGGACAACTACTGTTGATAATCACACAGAAATTTTTATTAAAAAAGCTCCTTTTACACTAAAAACAATTCAACTAAGTGAACAAACCTTCTTAAAAACGCTTAGAGAAAAATTACTTTGGGGAGAAGACAAGAGAAATTAGATTAAAAACCTTATGATAAGTTAAGCTTCTTTACAACAATATTTTACCTTAAAATCTGTTTATCAAAAAAGGGTATTTAATCCTTTAAAACCTAATAGTTTTAATTATATTTGCAAACATTTTTAAAAATGAAAAAACAGTTTTTAATTTACATATTCGTATTTACAGCAACAGCTGCTTCGGCTCAATTATATGAAATTGGTGCTTTTTTGGGAGGTAGCAATTATATAGGCGACATAGGTTCAACTAAATATCTCAATCCAAATACACCTGCTATAGGTGGTATCGCAAAATTCAACTATACGCCTAGAATTACCTTTAGAGGCACTTTAATTTATACCAAACTTGAAGCAAATGATAGTAAAGCTGAAAGTAGCTTCAGAACAAATAGAACCCCATCTCTTAGCTTTAAAAATAATATACTTGAAGCTTCTCTTGGAGTTGAATTTAGTTTTTTTAAATACAGTTTGTCAAAAATTGGTCATTCACAAACTCCTTATATTATTGCTCAAATTGGTGCTGTAAATTATAGTACAATTTCAGTAGATGCAGAAGTGAAAAGAGTAACTTCATTAGTTGTTCCTTTTGGAGTTGGTTATAAAATGAGACTTGCGCAAAATGTTGGTATTGCTTTAGAAACCTCTTTTAGATATACTTTCAAAGATGTAATTGATGGTAATAATCACGAAATTAATGAACCTCGCTACAATTTTGGCAATCCAAATAATAATGATTGGTATGTATTTACAGGCATTACTGTTGTTTATGCTTTTGGAAGACCCGGTTGTTATAAAGAAAATTCATTTTAATTAATAAATGCAAATAGATCCCCTTAAAATTCCGAATCATGTTGCCGTAATAATGGATGGTAATGGTCGCTGGGCCAAACAAAAAGGGATGGCTAGAGTATTTGGTCATAAAAATGGGGTAAAGGCTGTTCGTGAAGTTATTGAAGCGGCTAGAGAAATTGGTGTAAAAGTACTTACATTATATGCATTTTCTACTGAAAATTGGAACAGACCTAAAAAAGAAGTAGATATTTTAATGAGTCTTTTAGTAAATTCATTAAAAGATGAATTGAAAGGGCTTCAAGAAAATAACATCAAACTTCAAACTATAGGGCAAATACAAAATCTACCCAAAAAGGCTCAAAGAGAACTTCAAGAAGTTACACATTTAACCCAAAATAATACTGCTATGGTACTTAATTTGGCATTAAGCTATGGTGCTAGAGAAGAAATTGTTAATACTATTAAAAATATTTCTAAAAAAGTTGTTAATAAACAACTTTCAATAGAAGAAATTAATGAAAATATTATAAATAATCATTTATATACATTTACTTTGCCCGACGTTGATTTTTTGATACGTACAAGTGGTGAAAAACGAATTAGTAATTTTTTATTATGGCAAATAGCATATGCCGAATTATACTTTACAAATGTGTTATGGCCAGATTTCAGAAAAGAAGATTTTTTTAAAGCAATTCTAAATTACCAGCAACGTGAAAGACGCTTTGGAAAAATTAGTGAACAAATTGAAAATGATAATGAATAAACTAAAAGTCAACCTATTACTCCTAATATTTACCCTTACCGTATTTATAAGTAACGCTCAAGATACAATACCTGAGTTCAAAAAGGTTAAAGACTCTACTGCTATCAATCAATTAATTGATAGTATTTCTAAACCAATAGATACTATCCCACCTTTAAAAGATATTAATTTCAGAAAAGTTGATTCATACATACTTGGTGGAATCTCAACAAAAGGGAATCAGCAATTTACCAATCAATCTATAACCGTTTTCTCTGAATTAGTCGTTGGGCAACCAATTAAAATTCCAGGTGATAAGCTGACTGGGGCTATCAAAAAATTATGGAATTCAAAACTATTTAGTAATGTTGACGTATATGTTACCAAAATTGATGGGAAAACTGTTTATCTTGAGTTTGAAGTACAAGAGCTTTCAAAATTGAGCTCAGTAACTTTTGAAGGTGTTAAAAAAAACAAAGCTACTGACCTTCAAAAAGATACTGAATTTCAAAAAGGCGCAATGCTTACTGAAAATTTAATAACAACTACTAAAAATTATATTAAAAAGAAATATGTTGATAAAGGGTATTTAAAAACTAAAGTCACCATTAATACTAAAATAGACACCACTGGTAATAATGCTGAAAAAGCTTTAATTGTAATTGATAAAGGTGAGAAAGTAAAAATTAAAAATTTACGTTTTCACGGTAATGATGCGTTTAAAAGTAAGCGCCTGAAGAAGCTTCTTAAAAAAACGAAACAAAAAAATATTACACATATTTTTAAACCATCTAGATATAGAGAAAAAGAATACAATGAAGATCTAGAAAGGCTTGTAGAAAAGTATCGTGAAAAAGGATATAGAGATGCACAAATACTTAAAGATTCTATATCATGGAATGATGATAATACTATTAATTTAGATATTACATTAAATGAAGGAAATAGGTATTATTTTGGAGATATTATGTTTTTAGGTAATACTGTTTATACAGACAATCAGTTACAACAATTTCTAGGGCTTAGTAAAGGTGATATATATAATGGTAAATTATTAAATGAACAAGTTAAAGGTGATGGTTCACCAGATTCACAAGACATAACTAATACATATTTAAATAGTGGTTACTTATTCTCAACTGTGACACCAGTTGAAACCAATGTAAAAAATGATACTATTGACATTGAAATCAGAATTAGAGAAGATAACCCCGCTTATATTAGAAAAGTAACCTTAATAGGTAATGAAGTTACCAATGATCATGTTATCATGAGAGAGATTCGTACATTACCCGGTAATTTATTTAGTAGATCTGATATTATTCGTACCATTCGTGAAGTAGGTCAATTACCTTTTATTGATGCAGAAAATATTGTACCAGATGTAAAACCAAATTATAATGATAAAACGGTAGACCTTGAATATAGTATTGCCGAAAGAGGTGCAAGTCAAATAGAATTACAAGGTGGTTTTGGTGGTAATTCTTTTATAGGTACTCTAGGTTTATCTTTTAGCAATTTTTCTGTTAAAAATATTTTTAATGGTAAAGCCTATAAACCTGTACCAAGAGGAGATGGACAAAGTGTGTCATTAAGAGCTCAGGCTAGTCGTTTTTCAACGAATTACAGCTTGTCTTTTACTGAACCTTGGCTAGGTGGTAAAAGACCAAGGTCATTATCATTTTCAATTTTTAGTTCTAGTCAATTTAGATTTGATTTTGTAAATAGAAGGGTTGATAGAGATCAAAAACTAAACATTCTTGGTGCTACTATCGGTATTAGTCAACGTTTAAGATGGCCTGATGATTTCTTTACACTTTCAACTGTTTTAAGTTTCCAACGCTATACCTTAAAAAACTTTTTCTTGGGTTCTTTCGGATTTAACAATGGTACTTCTGACAACTTATCATTAGCCGTTAACTTTGGCAGAAGTTCTGCAGGGCCTAACCCAATATTCCCAACCAGTGGATCGCAATTTAATATTGGCGCTAAAGTAACACCTCCTTACTCCTTATTTAGTAATAAAGATTATAAAAATTTACCTGATCGAGAGCGTTTTAAGTTATTAGAGTTTTATAAAATGAACTTCTCAGGAAAATGGTATACTACCATTACCGGAAAACTAGTATTGATGTCTAATTCTGAATTTGGATTTTTAGGTGCGTATAATAATGACTTAGGTATTTCTCCTTTTGAGCGGTTTTATGTTGGTGGTGACGGACTCGCAAATGGGCAATTTGACGGAAGGCAAAATATAGCATTACGTGGTTATGAAAATAATAGTTTATCATTAAATACAGGTGGTACTGTATATAATAAATTTTCATTTGAGTTAAGATACCCATTAACATTAAAACCTTCTGCATCAATTTATGCACTAGGGTTTGTAGAAGGAGGAAACTCCTTTGATGGTTTTAAAAACTTTAACCCGTTTGATTTAAAACGTTCGGCTGGTGTAGGCGTTAGAATATTTATGCCTGCATTTGGTTTATTAGGTATAGACTTTGGTCATGGGTTTGATGACAACCTTATTATTCCCGGTCAAAAATCTGGTTGGCAAACACATTTTATAATTGGACAGCAATTTTAAGTAATTTTAGTAAATTTGCACATCTGTAAAAAGTTTGGCATGATTATTTCAAAATACCTTTAAAATGATGATACGTAAAGTTTTATTTTTTTTAGTAGTTACAATTAGCACAATTGTCATTGCACAAAAGCCACAACGAATTGGGTATATTGATATGGAGTATATCTTAGAAAATGTACCTGAATATACTGAGGCTCAAGCCAGATTAAATGCTAAAGTAGCAACATGGCAGCAAAAATTAGAAGGTATAAAGCGCGAGATTGAAATAATGAAGACAGACCTAAGTAATGAAAAACCATTACTTACTCAAGAATTGATCAGTGAACGTGAAGAAGATATACAAATTAAAGAAGAAGATCTTAGAAAATTACAAACGGCTTATTTTGGTTCAAAAGGCGATTTGTTTTTGACAAGAAAACAATTGGTAAAACCCGTTCAAGATCAAATATACAATGCTGTACAAATTATTGCTGTTAGAAAAAAGTATGATATCATTTTAGATAGATCTAGCGATTTAATAATGTTATATGCCAATAAAAGGTTTGATATTAGTGAATTGGTACTTAATAGTATTGTAAAAGGAAGAAAAAAAGTTCAATTAGAAGAAAAGAAAAACCAACGTCAAATCGATGCAGATAAGGCAACAGATATTGCCCAAGATAAACTTGACGTAAGAGCTTCTAAAAGAGAAAAGTTAGAGGCAAGATTAAAAGTACAGCAAGAAGTTAAAGCTAAAATAAGAGCTGACCGGAAAAAAGCAGCTGAAGAAAAAAGAAAGAAACGATTAGAAGAAATTGAGAATAGAAAAAAGAAATTGGTCGAAAAGAAAAGTAAAACTGTTAAAACAACAACTGATTCATTAAGTTTAAAAGTTACAGACTCTTCTTCTTTGCCTAAATTATAATAGCGAACAATATTAATTTGGGCATCTAAATGGATGTCAACAGGTAAACTCTCGGGATCGAGTCCAATAATTGTTGAACGCACATTTGAGACGACGATTTTTATGTATTGCTGATCCGAATATTGATTTAATTGAATATCTCTATAGGCTCCTGTTGCATCAAAATCAATTGTGAGTGCCTGATCATATTCATTTGAGACCACACCAGCCGAATTGGTTAGTTCAACATCATATAATATGGACATATCCCAATCTGTGCTGTATAATTTACGTTCAGAATCGTCAAACCAAAGTTTGACCGAAGCAACCGCACTTTCAGTTGTGAAATAACCCTCGTCTTCATCTAATA
>JAKISU010000125.1 GCA_021648445.1 Flavobacteriaceae bacterium | reverse complement strand
AGATACTAAATAGTATTCAAAACACCAAACTAATAACATATAAATAACTGATTATTAATCAATTAATACGATAATTTAGGTGATGGAATTTTTGACTCCCGAAAAGCTAAATGGTTTGAGTATAATTAATGAGAATCAAAAAGTTCTTTGCCCTCATTGCCATACAGATGATATTTATGGACATGGTATTTATAAAGGTCGTAAAAGATATAAGTGTAAGCAATGTAGCAAGACATTTAACGATTTTACAGGTACAGCAATCTCTGGAATAAAAAAAGTTGATAAATTCCAAGAATATATTGAACTTACACTAGAGAGCGTATCGATAAGGAAAGCATCTAAAGAATTAAAAATTAGTACGAATACAATTTTTGCTTGGCGTCATAAAATCCTAGCTTCATTATCAATGATTAACGGTAATTCTTTTATTGGAATTGTTGAATGTGATGATAAACAGTTCAAGATAAATGAAAAAGGAAGTCGTAAATTAGATAGAAAAGCATATAAAAGGTCTAGCGATAGAAAAACCAAACGAGGAATTAGTAATGACAAATTATCGGTAATGGTTGCTACTGACAGAAAAGGGAATCCTTTAATGAAGATTGCAAAAATGGGTAGAATAGATTCAGATAGTGTTGAAAAAACTATAGGTTCGTTTATAAACCCTAGTAACATACTGTGTTCAGATTCTCATCCATCAATAATTTTATGGGCAAACAATAAAGAATTAGAGCATCATACTTTTTTAGCTTCTAAACAACACGTAAAAAACCAGTGTTATCATGTGCAACATGTAAACTCGCTAGACAATCGTTACGAAAGGTGGATTAAGCCTTTTTATGGAGTTGCTACAAAATATCTTTCCCAATATTTAAATTGGTTTGTTTTTCTTCAAAAGATAAAAAAATCATCAGAACCTATAAAAGAGTTCGCGAAAATCATAATGGCAAACATTAAAACAATTAATCAATACAGGAATATTGAAAGAGAATATGAGAAATTAAATATTCCACATTATTTAAGAACATAACCTTCTGAAATATTTTTTATGTGATAAATTAGAATTTATAAATTAACAATAATAAATACCGAATTTGTTTGGATTAGTCTTAGAATTCGGGACTGTCTACTTTTTTCCTTCCACAACCACCACAAACTCCCCTTTAGGGGTCTTATTCTCAAAATGAGTCAATACCTCTTTAACTGTTCCTCTAACAGTTTCTTCATACAATTTTGTCAATTCACGTGAAACGGAAACTTGTCTGTCTTCGCCAAAATACTCAGCAAATTGTGTTAATGTTTTGATTAGTTTATGAGGCGATTCATAAAAGATCATTGTTCTCTCTTCTTTTGAAAGTAATTTTATCCGTGTTTGCCTGCCTTTTTTAACAGGTAAAAACCCTTCAAAGACAAACTTATCATTCGGTAAGCCAGAATTTACTAAAGCAGGCACAAAAGCAGTCGCTCCGGGTAAGCATTCAACTTCAATATTATTCTGAATACAAGCTCGGGTTAATAAAAATCCGGGGTCAGAAATTGCGGGAGTTCCTGCATCAGAAATCAAGGCAATGGTTTCACCTGACTTTAATCTATCTATAATTCTATCTACCATTTTATGTTCATTGTACATATGATGACTGTGCATTTGTGTAGAAATATCAAAATGCTTTAATAATTTTCCTGAAGTACGGGTGTCTTCTGCTAATATCAAATCGACATCTTTCAATACTTCAACAGCCCTAAAAGTCATGTCTTTTAAATTGCCGATCGGTGTAGGGACAATGTATAATTTACTCATACCGGCAAAGGTAAATGTTTATTTGATTTGTTTCTTAATTTAATTTCTGCTAGCTTCGCTCCTGCCCGTCCGTTTAGGCGGGTATCAGTCGATAATGGTTCATTGAAACGGAACTATATCTTAACGTTAGCGGTCAGCTAAAAAGAAGAAAACAGAAAATGAAATGGACATTAATATTTATAGCTTTTTTTGGATTGATAGCCTGTAAGACTAGTAAAAAACAATTAACTACCAACGAAGACACGTCAAAGACAAGCTTATATTCAGAGAAAAAACTTATTTCTTTGCTTGATAGTATTGGAAAACTTAATCCTGAAAGTTGGACTAAAAAACTATCATTTATAGTTAATTCAACCTTAAATAATCCATCAAATTTGACCATTAAACTAAACTCGTCAGACTTTCAAGAATTAAGAGCTACAGCAAAAAAAGGTGAATTAGATTTGAGCTTTGCAAAAAAGATTTTCCCCAAGCTTGAACTTGATAGCAGTTTAATAGAGAATCTGACTGATAATAAATTACCAATTGGCTTTTATTCTTTTGACAAGAACGAAAATGACTTTGAAGAGTTTGCAATTTCTATTGGTTATGGAGGTCTTTCTTGGGAAAATGATGTTTATTTTTTCAAAGCAGACAAAATAATTGCTAAACATCAAGTTTTTCACCGCTATGGACTTGAATTAAATCATTTCAAAAATGAACACAATCAAACGGTGATTTATTATAAAGTAAATTATGGAAGCGGATCAGGTACTTGGTGGAATCAATTAAATTTTTATCGATATAACAACGACAGCTTTTTGCCGACATTGACAGAAATTAAAAATATAAACCTTCAATTTCCTTGGAGTATTAGACCATATTGGATAGAATCAACAATCATTAACACCAAACCTTTGAAATTGAAATTTGTGTTTAATAATCAGTTTACAGACACTTTAGGAAATCAAATTGAATTTATCAATGATTCTATAGAAATCACGTATGATTTTGACAAGCAGAAAGAAGTTTATATCCCAAATTTTACAAACTCTAATCTATCTCTACTAAAACTGCAAACATACTTTATCGCTAACAATGAATTGCTTTTTGTGAACACATATTATGATTTATTAAAAAAGGAAATAAATGGGAATAATCAGTTAAAGCGAAAAGCTATTTTAATATACTTAAATGAACTTAAAAATAAAATTGACAAGTGATGGAAAGAAAGCCGAACCGCTAACAAAAAACATAGTGCATTTGGTAGATATAGTACTAAAATGAATACCTTAGTAATAAATAAAATTAGTCGTAGTTTGAAAATGAAGCATTTCAAAAAGCCAAACGCACCATATTCAAACCGATAAGCGTAATTCCCTATTTCGAGATAAAATTTTACAATCCAATTCAATCTCACTCAACTTCTTGAAAAGGAAAACAAAACACATCTCATTACAACAAAAATAACTAATTTTGCAACCTCAAAATAAAAGAGATGTACAGAAGTCATACCAACGGAGAGTTAAGATCAGAACATATAAATCAAGAAGTTACCCTGTCCGGTTGGGTACAAAAAGTACGTGATAAAGGGTTTATGATCTGGATAGATCTACGTGACAGATACGGAATTACACAATTGATCTTTGATGAAGAACGTAGCTCATCAGCATTGATGAATCAAGCCAAAACATTAGGTAGAGAGTTTGTTATTCAAGTCAAAGGAACAGTGATAGAACGCACTTCTAAAAACCCGAATATTCCAACAGGCGATATTGAAATATTAGTATCAGAACTTAAAGTGCTAAACGAAGCATTACTTCCTCCGTTTACTATTGAAGATGAAACAGATGGTGGTGAAGAATTGCGAATGAAATATCGTTATTTAGATATTCGTCGTAATCCTGTAAAAGAAAATCTAATTTTTCGACATAAAGTAACTCAAGAAGTACGAAATTATCTTTCTAATAAAGGTTTTATTGAAGTAGAAACGCCTTATTTAATCAAATCTACTCCTGAAGGTGCACGTGATTTTGTAGTGCCAAGTAGAATGAATGAAGGTCAATTCTATGCTTTGCCTCAATCGCCTCAAACCTTTAAGCAGTTGTTGATGATCGGTGGTATGGATAAGTATTTCCAAATTGTAAAATGTTTTAGAGATGAAGATCTACGTGCAGATAGACAACCCGAATTTACGCAGATTGACTGCGAAATGGCATTTGTAGAACAAGAAGATATTTTAAATGCTTTTGAAGGGCTGACACGTCATTTATTAAAAGAAATTAATGGAGTTGAAATTGGTGAATTCCCTAGAATGACCTATGATGAAGCTATGAAACGCTATGGAAATGACAAACCGGATATCCGTTTCGGGATGGAGTTTGGAGAACTAAACAATATAGCACAACATAAAGATTTTAATGTATTCAATTCAGCCGAATTGGTGGTTGGTATTGCAATACCAAAAGGAAATTCATATTCACGAAAGGATATTGATAAGCTTATTGACTGGGTAAGACGCCCGCAAGTCGGCGCCTTAGGTATGGTATATGTTCGCTGTAATGATGATGGAACTTTTAAATCATCTGTAGATAAGTTTTACGACCAAAAAGATTTAGCAAAATGGGTTGAAAAAACAGGTGCAAAAAAAGGCGATTTAATATGTGTGCTTTCCGGTGAAACCAATAAAGTAAGAGCGCAGCTAAGTGCCTTGCGAATGGAAATGGCAGAACGTTTAGGGTTGCGAAATCCGAAAGAGTTTGCGCCATTGTGGGTGGTAGATTTTCCATTATTGGAATGGGATGAAGAAACCGAACGTTACCATGCAATGCATCATCCGTTTACATCGCCAAAACCCGGGCAATTAGAATTATTAGCAACCAAACCCGGAGATGTAAAAGCAAATGCCTACGATTTAGTTTTAAACGGAAATGAAATTGGTGGTGGTTCCATCAGAATTCACGATAAAGAAACACAAGCATTAATGTTCGATTATCTAGGATTTACACCTGAAGAAGCGAAAGCACAATTCGGATTCTTAATGAATGCCTTTGAATATGGTGCGCCTCCACATGGTGGAATAGCTTTTGGTTTAGATAGATTGGTTGCAATTCTTGGTGGACAAGAAACCATTCGTGATTTTATTGCATTTCCGAAAAATAATTCAGGTAGAGATGTAATGATTGATGCACCTGCACCAATTGATGAAATGCAATTAGGTGAGTTGAGTTTGAAGTTAAATATTAAAACAGACTAAAGCTAGAAGACGGAAGACCGAAGTTGTGACATTGAATTTATTTGTCATTCTTTCGCACTCAATTGTCGACAATAAAAATTATCGTCTACGAATGAATGTCCGTTTGAGCAGTCACCCCGAGCGGAGTCGAGGGGCGATAACAAATGACGAAGTAATCTTCTAAATTAAGAGATTGCCAAGGCCTTGAAAATAAAGGCTCGCAATGACATATATTTTTTATCTTTATAAAATGCCAAAACCTAAAAGTTTATTTGCCAAAATTTTAATTTGGAGATATAAACATATCTCTGAAAGAACCTTTATCTATGTCCTTAGTATTTTGGTTGGGTTTTTAGCAGGGTTAGGTACTGTTTTACTCAAAAACTTTACACATTATATTCAATTAATATTAGGTACTAATATCATTAAAAACTATCAAAATTCCTTATACTTTATTTTTCCTATTATAGGTTTATTATTGGTCTTTATCATTAAAAAAACTTGGTTAAAAAAACATATCGGGCACGGTATTTCTACAACACTTCATGCCATCTCAAAACTCAACGGAATAATTCCGAGATATAATATATTTGCCTCTTTAATTACTGCTCCTTTAACTGTTGCTTTTGGTGGTTCTGTTGGATTACAAGGGCCAGCAGTAAGTGCAGGTAGTGCATTGGCTTCTAATACAGCTCAATTATTTCATATGAATGCCAAAACTCGTATGTTATTAATAGGGTGTGCTACAGCAGGAGCTATGGCATCAATGTTTAAAGCACCTATTGCTGCCATTATTTTTGCTGTTGAAGTTTTTAGTTTGAATCTAGCTTTTGCTTCTTTAGTACCACTGTTACTAGCATCAGTATCTGCAGTAATTACCTCCTATTTTTTTATGGGAACAGATGTCTTGTTTAGGTTTGAATTGGTAGATAAGTTTGAAATAAATGATATCTTATTTTATGTTCTATTAGGTATTGCCACAGGCTTTGCTTCAGTATATTTTTCTAAAGTTTTTTTTGCTATCACCAATTTTTTTAAAGGTTTTGAAAGTAGGTCTAAAAGATTATTAATTGGAGGTCTGACCATTGGCGCTATACTCTATCTTATTCCACCATTATATGGTGAAGGTTACGGACTGATAAACAATTTATTAAAAGGCGATCATATTGCTGCCATTGGTAATACTCCTTTTAATTTAGATTTAAGCAATATATGGGTAGTTATTGCACTGTTGATCGGAATTACCATTTTTAAAGCCATTGCCATGACTACAACTTTTGGTGCCGGTGGTGTAGGTGGCGTCTTTATCCCTACATTAGTTATGGGAAGTGCATTAGGTAATGCTTTTGCAAAAATTATCAATAATATTGGTTTAGGGTTTCATGTATCTGAATCTAACTTTACCTTGATTGGAATGACAGGTTTGATGGCCGGGGTATTACATGCTCCGTTAACAGCCATATTTCTAATTGCAGAAATTACCGGAGGTTATGAACTGTTTGTGCCATTAATGTTAGTAGCAGCCATTTCATTTGCTATAACGCGGTATTTTGTTTCTCATTCTATCTATACAATGGCTCTTGCTAAACGAGGAGAATTATTAACACATGACAAAGACAAAAATGCATTGCTCTTAATGAGTCTTGATAAAATTATTGAACGTGATTTTATTGCTGTACAACCTGATATTATGCTAAGCAAAATGCTTAAAAGTGCCGTAGTAAAATCGCAACGTAATATATTTCCTGTAGTTGATGAAGATAATAACTTTTTAGGAATTGTTTTATTAGATAATATCAGACAAGTGATGTTCAATAAAAAAATATGTAAAACTACCTCGGTACGAAATTATATGACAGAAGCTCCTGAAGTTATTTTTTATGAAACCGATACTATGCAAACCATTATGGATAAATTTGAAAGTAGTAGCGCATGGAACTTACCCGTTGTAAAAGATGGTACTTATTTCGGATTTATTTCTAAGTCAAAAATGTTAACCGCCTACCGTAGAAAATTGATTGAGGTGACTGGTTAACACTTTCTTTTGACTCATCACTATTTATTAAAAATCTCTAAGGTCTCGACTACGCTCGACCAGACAAAAGAAAGCCATCAATTTTATAATGTCTCCTCGAGCGCAGTCGAGAGGTTATTAAAATCAACAGGGTTTCAATAGATTTATTCATTTTGAGTTTAAAAATAGAACTGCCTTATCAGGAAAATCAGTAAAAACTCCATCTAATTCTAGGGTGTTAAAACCAACATATAACAATTCATCAAAAGAAGTGAATTCACCCAAATCATCAGCTCTAAAAGTATATGCATGTACAACCAAACCCAATTCATGAGCTTCTTTTACTAAATTTGTAGTTTGCCAATTACCTTGTTCATCTTTCTCTTTAAGAATATGTTTATACCAAGGTCCTAGTCCGTCAGCATAGGTTGCGTACTCTTTTAAATGTTTTTCATCTTCTTCAAATTCTATGAGTTGTACTAGAAATAATTCCGATTTTAATTCTTGTCGGATACGTTTTAACTCTTTGGCATCAAAACATTGTAAAATACAATTGTCTTCTTTTGTGTTATAACCATAATCAGACAAAATTTTCAATACGATGCTAGAAATATCTTTTCCTTCTTTAAGATGAAATTCCGGATCTTTTATTTCAGGGTAAATTCCGATATTATTACCTGTACTTTTATTTAAACCTTGAATCAATTCAATTTCATCTTGTAAAGAATGTAACTTAAATTTTGATTTCCATAAGGGATATCTATTTTTAAAAACTGCTTTTCCCGTTTTAGCATCAAACCGTTCCGTTACATTCAGCTGTAATAATTCTTCATAGGTAAAATCGATTACATAAAACCGTCCATCTTTTCGCTTTCTTTCCGGAAATTTATCCACAACATCGGTTACCGTTTCTAAATGAACATCGTGTATTACAATAGGCACATCGTCTTTAGACAAAACCAAATCTTGTTCTAAAAAATCTGGATGCATAGCATAAGCCATTGCTTTTGAAGCTAAAGTATGTTCAGGCAAGTAACCTGAAGCTCCTCTATGTGCAATAACTATTTTTTTTGTGTTTTTGGTCATTTTTTGCTGTTTTTGAGCCGAATTACACCCAAAAAGGCATAAAATAGTTAAAAAAAGTGAAATTTTCATTTATTTCTTTTTTAGTATATCAAGATTAATTTAGTATAAACCTGATTGATCCATATCGCTAAAGATATAAAATTTGTAGATTCGTAATCTCAAAATAGATTGCAAAATATAAAATTTAGATCTCGACTGCGCTCGACCTGACAAAATCAATTTCATATTATGTCACCTTGAGTGCAGTCGAAAGGTCTTTCTCAATTGAATCACTTTTATGAAAATCGTATTAAAAATCTTGTTTTTTATTTTTATTGGAGGCTTGATCGCCGGGTTTTACCTTCAAAAAACAAATAATGAAAACTATCAAATAGTTTTCGGACTTGATATTCTTTTTTTATCCTTTATTTTAATGCCTTTATTTATTTTTTACCGATATAAAAACGGTAAATATAAAAAGTATGTTATTGATCCTAAAAGTAAGAATCCGTTTAAGATCAATCAAAAAGATCTTTAGATTAATTTACACCCTAATCCCGATAGTCCCGATAGCTATTGGGATCGGGACTCAAGGGGGCATTTGTTAAAATAAAATATGGCTGCCTTTTAGTTGATAAAGAGATTGCCGCCCCGAGCACTCAGGAGCAGAAATCCAGACAAATTCAATATTTTAATACTCTCTAAAATTCTTTAAAATGAGTTTGTCATTCCTGCACAGGCAGGAATCCAATTTTATTAACGATGCAATTAAATTGAGTTTAATTTAATGATTCAAATTTGAATTATCGTTGTTAATGTATTTAAAATTCTAACGCTCTGGATTCCTGCCTGCGCAGAAATGACAAGATATAAACTTATAGAGGTCAGTAGATAAGTACATATAAAATTTACAGTTTAAAGTATTAATTAGGGCTTGCTGATTTTACAAGAAGTTAAAATTCATTTTTCAAGCAGTTTGATAACAATTTTTATTTTTAGATAAAGTAGAGTTAAAAAAGCACCTGCATTTTTCACTAATATTCTTAAAAAA